>JAEUKL010000101.1 GCA_016793005.1 Rhodospirillaceae bacterium
TCGGTTGTATTAGTCAAACTTCAGAACCAGGAATCGTTCGAAATTTTACGCTCTGATATGCGTGGGCTGTATCGCATCGTCGGCGTCCAGCGCCTCGGCGCATAACAGTTAGAAATTTATTTCCCGCCGCCCCCTGGTTGATGCTCCCCTGCCGCACTAGTCTTTGTGTCTCATCTTTTCGGGGGAGAAAGATCATGCGTGCATTATTCCTTTCGACTGTCGCAACCTTCGTTGCTGCCGGCACCGCGCTGGCGCAGCCGCAGCAACCGCCGCAACCCGCACCGCGCCCAGCCGCCGTGTGCGCTACCGCCGACCAGGCCAAACAGGTGGGCGAGTATTACAAAGCATCGCCGGGCATGATCCCGGCCAACGCCACGCGCGGTTTAAAGATGCCAGAGGCCGCCATCGTGTCCGGCTTGCCCAAAGATCAGGCTGCGGTCGTCAGCGGCGCTGAGTTCACCAAGATCTGGGACTCGCTGACCGCATGGCCCACCGCACTGGGCCTGATCATGAAGGGCGGCAACGTGTTCGAACTGCCAGGCAAGGTCGCCATGGGTGAAGCCTCAACCCGCAGCAACTTCTACAACCTGAAAACCGGCGGCGGCTTTGGCGGGCACCTGCGCCCAGATTTGATGTCGACGATCGCCGTGGCCGCCATTCCTGGCAAAGACGGCGCGTTCACGCGCGGTGTGATGTTCTACGACGGCGCAGGCGATTCATTGTTAGCGCTGTTTGCGGTTGGCAGCGGCGGAGAAGGTTCAGCCCCCTCGCCTGAAGCGCTGGCCGCCTTTGACAAGACCATGGCCTTGGCGAAATCGCTGCCGAAAGCCTGCAGCTAGTTACTCAGGTTGACGGTTTCGGGTGTCAGTGGCCCGGTAACCTGGAACGATGCGTCTTTGAAGCTGGGTGGACCCAAGCGGATCGGCGCATCGTTCGAGACCCCATAGGGTTCGTCGGGCAGACCGATCCAGGTTTTGTTTAGTTTCAGGTTGTGGTCTTTGTCATGATAGAGCGCAAAGGCATAAGTGCCCGGTTTCTCGACCGGCACGCAGATTTTGGTTTCCGGCGGCTGGGCCGGAACCCGCACCCGGCCCACGCGGCCACCCTTTTTCAGCCAGCGGTCAGGATCGTCACCATGCAAATCCAGCGTGATGATGCCTTTGTCTGATTTCACGTTCTTGACCGTGACCAGAATCGAGTACGGCAGCTGTTCACACGGCGTATCGGTTGAAACCGGCGAAGCCGCCGGTTGATCGTCATCCGATGTTGCAAAACCGTCGCCTGCATATGCCAGGCTGAGGGCAAAGATACTGACTGAAAAACACGCTAACCGCCGCATTGCCATATGCAAAAACCCAGAGCGCCTGCCTGTATCCTAGTGTGCCGAGGATAATGGCAAATTTTAGCGCGGCGGACATGAAAAATTGGTGATTCCGACGCTATTCGGCAATCTCGATATCGGCATAGGGCACGTACCCGATATTGATGGAGAAGTTTTTCACCCGTTTGGCGACACCGTCAAACCGCACATAATCATGAAGCAGGATTCCGGGCGCTTGATCGCGCTGATGACGTAAGACCTGCCGGGTCAGTTCGCGACGCTTGTCCAAATCAAACGTGCCCAAAGCCTGTTTCAGCAACGGTATGATCGTCTCGTCGCAGTACCACGGCGCCTTCCACAGACACGAATGTCGCAGGAAGCCACGCAAAGGGTCGAGCGAAGGCGAAGAGTTGTAATCAATGCCGATGGCCGTGCCATCCCATGTGCCTTGGTGCAAACCTTGCGCGTACTTCGGGATCGGCACCATGCGCACATCCAACTTCACGCCGACCTGCGCAAGGTCAGACGAGACTTTCTGATAGACCAAGGGTGCGAAGGATGAATTGCCCGCATAAATTTCCGCCACCATCGCAAAGCCATTGGCGTACCCGGCCTCGGCCAGAAGTTTCTTTGCTAAAGCAGGATCGTACGGGTACGCCGGGATGCTGGGGTCGTAGCCAAACGAATTAATGGGCGCGGTTTGCGATGCCACTGCCGCCTTGCCGGCCAACAACGTGTCAACAATCTCCTGCTTGTTGACGGCGTAGTTCAGCGCGCGGCGCACGCGCACGTCTTTCAGGGGTGAGTCCTTTACAGTGATGAACGCCACCAAAATCATCGACGCTTCCGACTGCACCACCATTTTGTGGCCCGCCGCCTCCAACAGCGGAATTTCGTCAGGACCAAGAGCCATGGCGATATCAATGCGCTCCGCCAGCAGGGCTTGAATGCGCGCCGGCGTGTCCGGCACGGCACGAATTTCAAGCTTATCGACTTTGGGTTTGCGCAATGCGGTCGGGTTGGGCTTCAGCGTCATAACGCCGGGCGTCCAGGTCTCGACAACAAACGGTCCGCTGCCGATGGGCGATTTGTTGATACCTGCATCCCCCACCTTGGCCCAGTTGGACGGCGACATCAGGCGCATCAGGCTGAGTTCCTGGGGCAGGAACGGATTGGGCACCGAGGTTTTGATCTCGACCGTTGTCTCATCAATGGCACGGGCCGACTTCAGCGACGGCACCTCGACCATAACCGTATAGCTTTGGCCTGCCGGGCTGCGCAACAGATCCACGGCAAAGACTACGGCCTCGGCATTCAGCGGTGTACCGTCGGAAAACACCTGCCCGGGATACAGTTTGAAGCGCCATGTGGTTTCATCAACCGCCGACCAGCTTTCGGCGGCCTGAGGCATGGCTTTACCCTTGTTGTCGACCCACGTCAGTGCATCGTAGACGGCGGCAAAGGTATAAAGGGCCGGCAGATTGGTGCTGGTCAGCGGGTTCATGCCCAGCGATGGAAAGCCCGGAATGGCGACACGCAAGGTTTTATCGGCGGCCTGAGCTGGGGCTGCAAGGCACAGCACAGCAACGGCAACTGCATGAAGAATGACAAAGCAGCTTTTTTTCATCAGACTATGCTTCTCTCTTACATCAATGCCCGAGGCTCGAATGTCGGATGCGTTAAAACGCCTTGAGGCCGTGAAAGCCAAACGCGGCTACTTGTTGCCCCATCATGGCCTGTTGGCGCTGACCGCGCCACAACTGCTGGATGGTTATGACGCCACCTACACCGCGCTGACCCTTACGCCACGCACCTTAAGCGAACACGACCGCGAATTCGTGTGGCTGGGCGTGCTGACATCGCGCCGCGAACACATTGCCGCCCAGCATCTGGTAAAATTCATGAAAGCCGGGGGAACTCCCGCAGAAGTGAACCTCGCCGTCCAATTGACCGCACTGGCAGAAGGTGCCGGTGCATTCAATTTCATTACAGATCACTGGCAGCGTCATGCGCCCGGTTACGACAACCGCGCCCTCTACTTCGATAGCTTGCGCAAACTGATGATTGCGCCGGTGCCAGAGACTTTGGTGCACCTTCAGCTGGCAGCTACGCATGGCTGCTTGCAAAACGAAATAGCACTGCGCTGGCATATCGCAGAATGCTACCGGCTCCAGGTACCGGAGGACGCATTGGCCGAGGCGTTGTCGTACATCATGTTTTCAGGGTCAGTGCCGTACTTCATTGAAGCCTGCGCAGTGTGGCAGCAGATGATCAAGGAGCACGCGGTCGACGCATCGGAGCCCTTCAAGACCTGGGCGAGCCTCGATCAGTCGGGGCCTGCATAAATGCCAAACCTAGCGCAACAACAGGCCCTACGCCGCGCAGTCATTTGGGTGATTGCGCTCAATCTCGGTTATTTTTTCATCGAGTTCGGCGTGGCTCTTACCATCGAGTCTGTATCTTTGTTCGCGGACTCCGTCGACTTTCTGGAAGATTCTGCCGTCAACACACTGATCCTGTTCGCGCTGGGCTGGACTGCCCGCAAACGGGCCGCCGTAGGCATGACAGCCGCGCTGATCCTACTGTTGCCCGCAGCCGCGACATTATGGACCGCATGGCATCAGTTCAGCACGCCTGTAGTCCCCGCGCCCCTGCCATTGTCGCTTACGGGCAGCGGCGCTTTCATCGTCAACCTCAGTTGTGCGCTGATGATTGCGCGCTTTCGTAACGTGCAAGGCAGCTTAACCAAAGCTGCGTTTTTGTCGGCACGGAACGATGTGCTGGCCAATGTTGCGATCATCATCGCCGGCCTGATCACATCTATCACGCCTTCGCACTGGCCCGATCTGGTTGTTGGCGTTGGCATTCTGCTGATCAATCTCGACGCCGCTGCCGAGGTTTTCGAGGCCGCGAAAAAAGAGCGCGATCATACGCCCTAACAGATACTTAGGCCAATTGCCTTGAGATCGCGGCGCGCAGCAGCGTTTCAAGTTTATCCAGAAACCGCGAGCGATCCTGCTTGGTGAAAGCGCCCGGCCCGCCGGTGATCTGGCCTGTATCGCGCAAATGCGTATTCAGATCGCGCATGGCCGCCGCCATGCCAATCGAGGTCTGATCAAGAGGGTGCCCGTTAGGCCTGAGCACAACCGCGCCTTTTGCGACGCTGCGCGCTGCCAACGGAATGTCGGCGGTAATCACCACATCATGCGGCTGTACACGTTCAGCGATCCAGTCATCGGCCGCGTCCAACTTATCATTGGCCACAACAATACGCTGCACCAGCGGATCAGCCTCGCCGCGCAGCCACATGTTGCTGACCAGATAGACCATCACTTTATGGCGTGCGGCGACGCGCAATACCTCGTCCTTCACCGGGCACGCATCGCCGTCGACATA
>JAEUKL010000254.1 GCA_016793005.1 Rhodospirillaceae bacterium
CAGCAAGCGGCCGTCTTTCACCTGCACGGTATCGCCGGGTAAACCGATCAAACGTTTGATGTAATCGGTCTTATTGTCGCGCGGCAGCTTGAAGACGATCACGTCTCCGCGCTGGGGATCTTCGCTAAGAATGCGCCCCGAGATCGGCATGATGCTGAGCGGGAATGAATGGCGGCTGTAGCCGTAGGAGTACTTCGAGACGAACAAATAATCGCCTTCCAGAAGTGTCGGGATCATCGACCCGGACGGGATATTGAAGGGCTCGAAGGCCAGGCTGCGGATCACCAGGGCGATCAAAATCGCATAAACAACGGTGCGAACCGTTTCCAGAAAGCCGTCCTGCTTCTTGGGGGTTGCCTTGGTGGTGATCGTCGATTGCGCCATGAATGTCTATGATATCAATAAGATAGGCTGTGGATGAAAAGGCGCTACGGCGCCTCGTGTCAGGCTTCAGATAAGCCCGTACAGACCTTCAAAGTCAAGCAGGCCCTCATGAAACGAGTGAGAGGCAAAAGCCAGGTTTTCTAGGACAACTCTCAGGTTTTGGGCCTTAAGTTTTTGGAACCGCCGTAATAATCACCAGGGCCTCGGCCATGGGATATTCGTCGGTGAGCGTCAGGTCCACGCGCACATCCATGCCCGGCGGCGTCATGGCCTTCAGGCGCTCGGCCGCGCCGCCAGTCATTACGACCGTCGGCTTACCGGACGGCAAGTTCACCACGCCAAGATCGCGCCAATAAACGCCATCGCGGAAGCCTGTGCCCAGGGCTTTCGACGCTGCTTCTTTTGCGGCGTAACGCTTGGCATAGGTTGAGGCATAGGCGTTGCCGGCCCCTTTGCGGCGGTTGGCTTTGCGTTGTTCTTCTTCCGTGTAGATGCGTTGGATGAAGCGCTCGCCAAACCGCTCCAGCGTACTTTCAATACGCCGGATGTCGATCAGGTCATTGCCGATGCCGAGGATCATGCGCGCGCCGCATCCATCAGTGACCGCATGCGTTTGATGGACTCCGCAAAGCCGATGAAGATCGCTTCGCCCACCAAAAAATGTCCGATGTTCAATTCCGCGACCGTGGGGATCGCCGCAATGGGCCCGACCGTATCGTACCCCAGGCCATGACCGGCGTGACACTCAAGCCCGATCTTCGCCGCATACTCGGCGGCAGCATTAATGCGCTGAAGTTGCTTCTCGCGTTCCGTACCTGTGGTTTCGCAGTAGCGGCCTGTATGCAGTTCCACCACGGGCGCACCAATGTGTTTCGAGGCATCAAGCTGACGCGCCTCGGCCTCGATGAACATCGACACACGAATACCCGCGCCCACCAGTTTTTGCACATAAGGTGCGAGTTGATTGTGCTGACCCGCGACATCCAAGCCGCCTTCGGTGGTGCGTTCTTCGCGCTTCTCAGGGACAAGGCACACAGCATGTGGCTTGTGCTTCAAGGCAATGGCCAGCATTTCTTCCGTCGCTGCCATTTCCAGGTTCAACGGCACATGAAGCTGAGTCCGCAAGCGTTCAATATCATGATCGGAAATATGCCGGCGGTCTTCGCGCAGGTGCGCGGTAATGCCGTCGGCTCCGGCTTCAGCCGCCAGCAAGGCCGCACGCACCGGGTCCGGGTGCAGGCCGCCACGCGCATTGCGCACTGTCGCCACGTGATCAACGTTCACGCCTAATCTTAATTTCGTGGGCACTGCTTTACGCCCTCTCCGAACTGACCTGCACGTTACGTTTCTGCCGGGCAGCCATCCGGCGTTCGTGCAGTTTTCGTAAAATCGGCACCAAGATCAAGTACGACGCGACCCCGACAATAACGGCCACAGGCCCGGCCCCCACCAGCATGGGCCAGAAAATCGGCCAGACGCTGCTGATGAATAAATTGAGATCAAGATGCACCGCGGCTTTAGAAAGCCCCACGAACATTTCAAGGAACTCGGCGATGCCCGCATGGCCGTATTCATCCCAGCCCAGAATAAACGCCCCCGTGTAATAGGTTGAGAACCAGACCGGCGGGGCGGTCCACGGGTTGATGACCAGCGTGCCGATCACCGAGGCGAGCAGGCTGCCGCGCAGCAGGTAAGCCAACAGCATCCCCACCATCACGTGCGTGCCCACGGCGGGGCTCATGGAAGCGGCCATACCGCAACCGAACCCGGCCGCCACACTTTCCGGGGTGCCCGGAATACGCTGTAACCGGTGCCAGTAGTACGTGATCGTCCGCATCCAGCCGATGCGCGGCCAGACGAGGTCGCGGAGGCGATCGATCAGCGGGAGTTGGTCGCGACGGCGAAACATCAGAAACAGGTGGGGTATTTCGGCTAGGTGGGCAAGTGTAAAGTTCCGAATGTCGGGCAGCACCTGCGATTCCGCATCACAATTCCCGACGAATCCACCTAAGCTGCCATTGACCAAGCCTGTGTGGGGAGAAAGTGGCATGAAATTTGTGATTGGAGTGCTGGTTGCAGCCGTTCTTGCAGTGGGCGGCTATGCCGGCCTGCTGGAGTACGGCGCCTTCGACATGCCGCTGAAGGATCTGGAAGCGAAGTACGCCAAGCCCACCTCAAAGTTCATGGATATCGACGGTGTGCGCGTGCACTACATGGATGAAGGCCCGCAAGACCCGGCCGCCCCGGCCATCGTTCTGCTGCATGCCAGCTACATGAACCTGCTGACGTGGGACAGCATGGCCAAAGCATTGAGCAGTCAATACCGCGTGGTGCGCTTCGACATGCCCACCAATGGCCTGACGGGCGTTGACCCAAAGCAGCGCTACTCCATCGAATTCAACATGCAGATTTTGGATGAACTGACGACCAAGCTCGGCATCCAGAAATTTGCATTGCTCGGCACATCCTCGGGCGGGCCCGTTGCATTTCGGTATGCGGCTGAAAAACCCGAGCGCGTCACGCGCATGATCCTGATCAACTCGGCCGGGATGCCGCGCACGGCGCAGACAAACCCCAATCGTCAACGTGGCACGACCATCGACCAATGGATCAAGGACCGCCATCGCTCCATGACATACTGGCGTGAAAACTTGGCCGTGAACGTAACGTCCATGCCCCCGCCGGATTGGCTGGTGGAAATGGCCTACGACATGGGGCGCCGGGCAGGCTTGCGTGACGAGGCCGCGCTGTTCTTGAAAAATTTCAAAACCGGCGACCCGGAAGCTGTCCTGGCCCAGGTAAAAGCACCGACCATGATTTTGTGGGGTATGAGCAACCCGACGGTCATGCACCTGGAAGCCAACATCATTTCACTATGGCTCACCCAGGCTCCGAGTCTGGTGAAGAAGTACCCCAAGGTTGGGCATTATCTGTATCTGGAAATCCCCAGCGAAGTGGAGAAAGACGTTCTCGACTTCCTGAGTGGCGCCAAGGACGGCGACCTGCGCATCACGCAGCGCGTCCCTGTCGCATCAGCCGCCAAGACGCCATAGATAAGCCGGAATCAGTTCCCATCCTGCCGATGTCTTTGCGGAGGATGGGAAGAAGGTTGGTATGAAATATTTCAGTTTAATGTTGGTGGCCTTAAGCCTCGCGGCCTGCACGACCGAGGACGGCAAGCGCACCCTCATCGGCAATACGTTCTGCAGCATGCGTGAAAACGCCTGCAAAGCCCAGTGCGGGACATTGCAAGCTCAAGATGCTGTCCGGTGCCGCAATTCGTGCGAGGACAGCGCCAGGGATAAATGCGGTTAAGCCGCCCACTTAGCCCGCCAGCGCTTCAACCTTGAACGCCCATCAGCCTTGGGAACCCATGCGCGCAAGTGCCTGGATAAAAAACGCTTCCATGTCACGGGCGAGCATGTTGGCGTTACCCAGGGGCGACGCCAAAAAAGCCTGCCGCGCCTCGGCGCGGTGTTGGGCCAATGCCTGCGTATCTTGCGCCAAACTCACAGCTTTTGCGACATACTCATCCGGCGTTTCAGCGATTAAATCCTGGCGGCCCACGCACGTCAGCAAACTCGCGGATACCCGTGCTGCATGATGCTTGCCGCGTAATGCCACGACCGGCACGCCCATCCATAACGCATCGCAGGTCGTTGTCGTGCCGTTGTACGGAAATGCATCTAGCGCGATATCAACCGCGCCGTATGCAGCAAAGTGCTGTGATTGCGTCGGCGCAAATGCGGCAAGTTGGACACGCTCTGGCGACACGCCCAGAAATGGCCGCCCCGTCCAACGCTTATCTTTCAACAGCAACCGGCTATTGGGAACCTCGCGCAAGATGCGGCCCCACAAGGCCAGCATGTCGTCGTTCACTTTGCTGCGGTTGTTGAAACAGCCGAACGTAATATAGCCGTTGCGCAAATACGGCGGCGGGCTGGGCAGCGGTGTTTCGGCTAAAGGGTCGTACGTCAGAAATCCGCGCGGCAGCCGCACAAGCTCTTCAACGGCGAAATTATTGCCCTCGTCCCGAGGATCTGCCACAGCATCAGTAATGCGATAGTCAATTTGACGTAGGCCGGTCGTATCGGGGTACCCAAGGTAGGTCACACTCATCGGCGCTGGGCGCTGCGCAAAAAGGGTAATGCGCTTACCCGCCGTGTGGCCCGCGCAATCCACCAGCACGTCAATCCCGTCTGCTGCGATCATCGCCCTCACAGTGTCATCATCAAGGCCCGCAATCGAACGCCACTGGGCTATGGATTTAAAATGTTCGGCAACGTGATCGCCGACTGTTTCCGCTTTGCTGCTGTAGCAATAAATCTCGAACAGGGTGCGGTCATGCGCTGTAATGAGTGGGTCTAAGAAACATGCACATGCATGAGCACGGAAATCCGGCGAAACGTATCCGACCCTGATCTTACCATCAGCTGAGGGACGACGTGGCGGGCGCGGCACATCGGGAAATTCCGCGCCGAAAGCCCGGTGTTCATCAATCAGCTGCTGCGGCGTGACTTCCGGATCGTAGTGTAAAAAAAGCAAATGGTTTGAAATGTTGGACATACATCAAACAGCGAACTTCAACTAAATTCACCCGCGGGCGCGGTTGACGGCGTTGATGGCCGGCATGGCGCGTAAGGCTGCGATAATATTGGTCAGATGTTTCACACCGCTGACCTCGATATCCACCACCATCTCAAAGAAATCTGCTGAACGCTTTGTAAAGCGCAGGTTGTTGATATTGCCGTTGTTCTTGGCGATCACGGTCGACAGCGTGCCCAACGCCCCCGGTTCGTTGGCGACCGTCAGCAACAGCCGCCCGATATGTGCTTCCTTGGTGCGGTCCACGTCCCACGACAAGTCGATCCAGCGGTCGGATGCGTCGGCGTATTCCTTCAAGGTTTCGCAATCGATGGTGTGAACCGCAACGCCCTTGCCTGGCTCACGAATCCCGACGATGCGATCACCCGGCAGCGGGTGGCAGCAATCCGACACATGCACCGCCATCCCCGGCGTCAGGCCGCGGATCGGCACGGCTACTTCATCCCCGACTAAACGCGTGCGCGCCTGCGACAAGTTCACCACGTTGTCGTCGGCGTCGGTGCGTGCTCCGGGGTAAATGGCGATCAGCACTTCGCGGCCGAACAACCGTCCCTCGCCCACTTTGGCGTACAACTCGTCGATGTTGGCGAGGCCCAGCTTTTCCAGAACGCCTTGCAGGCCTTTCTGGGTCAACTCATAGCCGTCCTTCTGGAACACCTTTTCCAGGATGCTTTTGCCGAACCGCACATATTCGCTGCGCGCATCCGATCTGATGCGACGGCGAATATGCGCCCGCGCCTTGCCGGTCACCACAAAGGTTTCCCACTCGGGCGATGGCTTTTGCGCCTTCGAGGTCACAATTTCCACCTGATCGCCGTTCTGCAATTTGGTGCGCAACGGCACAATGCGGCCATTCACTTTAGCGCCTACCGTTGTATCACCGATACCGGAGTGAATGGCATAAGCAAAATCGACAGTGCTTGCGCCACGCGGCAGCGCGATCAAGTCACCCTTGGGCGAGAAGCAGAACACCTGATCCTGGAACATCTCCAACTTTGTGTGTTCCAAAAATTCTTGTGGATTCTGCGTGTGCTCCAGAATTTCCAGCAGTTCGCGTAACCACGAATACTGCTTGCCGGCCATGGCGGCACTTTCCGCATCATTGTCGTCGTGCTTATAGCGCCAGTGCGCCGCAACGCCCAGCTCAGCGACATTGTGCATGTCGTTGGTGCGGATCTGAATTTCGATGCGGTGCTTCAAGGGGCCGATGACGGCCGTGTGGATCGAGCGATAGCCATTTCGCTTCGGGGTCGAGATGTAGTCCTTAAAGCGCCCCGGCACCACGCGGTACGACGTATGAATAATGCCCAGCACGCGGTAGCAGTCCTCGATCGAGTCCAGCATGATACGGAACGCCATGATGTCAGAGAGCTGTTCAAAGCTGACCTCCTTCACCTGCATTTTGCGCCAGATCGAGTACGCGGTTTTTTCGCGGCCCGAAATGTAGCCCTTCACGCCGGCTTTCGAGATAACCTGGTCCAGCTCGTCCATGATCTTGCCGACCAGTTCACCGCCATGCAGTTCTAAGAACTTCAGGCGCGTCAAGATTGACGTGCGCGCATCGGGGTTCATTTCGGCGAAAGATAAATCTTCCAGCTCGGTCTTGATTTCCTGCATGCCGATGCGCTCGGCCAGCGGCGCATAGATTTCCATGGTCTCTAAAGCAATTCTGCGCCGCTTGGCGGGATCTTTGATGAAGTGCAGCGTACGCATGTTGTGCAAGCGGTCGGCCAGCTTCACCAACAGCACGCGGATATCCGCCGACATGGCCAGCAGAAACTTGCGGAAATTTTCCGCCTGCTTGGTCTCGACGCTTTGAATTTCGATCTTGGAAAGCTTAGTGACGCCGTCGACCAGACGCGACACTTCGTCACCGAACAGCTTTTTGATGTCATCAAGACTGGCCAGCGTGTCTTCGACGATGTCGTGCAGCAGAGCGGTGACAATCGACGCCGTATCGAGCTTGTAGTTGGTGAGAATGCCCGCCACTTCGATAGGATGCGAGAAGTACGGGTCGCCCGAGGCCCGCTTTTGCGAGCCGTGCATCTTCATGGCGTAGACGTAAGCGCGGTTCAGCGCGTCTTCGTCGGCCTTGGGGTCGTAGGCTTTTACGCGCTCGACCAATTCAAACTGGCGCATCATGACAGAGTTTCCTCTCTGTCATGGAGCCATGCTTCGCCTAATTTTTGATTTAAACTGTGGGTGCGCGTGCGGGCGCACCCCGTCAACAAGGACTGAGGATTAACGCCGCAATTAATCGTTCCGACCGGTATCGTCTGCATCCTCATAACTTACTGCCGGGTGATCCGCGGTTTGACGAGCGGGTGCGTCGTCTTCTTCGTCGTCCATTTCTTCAATGCTCATGCCCGTGCCGGCAACCACTTGCTCGCCAACCTGGCCGGCGATTGCGGCAAATTCCGGGTTCGCCGCCATGGCGTCGAAGCCGTCTTCCTCGGGCTCGTCCACTTCCACGTGTTTCTGCAAGCCCTGGATCAGGGATTCATACAGGTCCGACGGAATGGCTTTGTTGTCCGCGATCTCGCGGAGCGCCACGACCGGGTTTTTGTCATTGTCACGGGCCACGCGCGGCTCGCCGCCCGACGAAATCTCGCGTGAGCGCTGGGATGCGACCATCACGAGTTCAAAGCGGTTCGGAACCTTTTCAACGCAATCTTCTACGGTAACGCGCGCCATGGCTGAGTATCCTTATTGCGATCTGTTAGAGTGCGCGGCTTTTTAAGCCCGGTCAATCAATCCGGCCTTAAGTCTTTGAAAAAAGACGCTGGAAAACCACACACCCTTGTCTCATTTGGTGTCATTTGGGCACCCGGCGGGGCGGTTACAACCCCTGGAGCCAGCAAAATGAGCGCGGGTTTTAGCCAAAATGACCCGGAACCTCAAGCCCGTAAGCTTAAGGACGGGCCAAAACTGGCCGAATCTGGCTCTTTTCAAGGCCCTGAGGCAGGTTTTTGAGCATCTCGGTCACGGTTTGCCCCAAAACCGGATGCCGCCAGCCCGGCGCCACATCCATCAGCGGGTACAGCACGAAGGCCCGCTCGTGCAGCCGGGGATGCGGCACCTGCACACCCTCGCCGCTGCGGACCTGATCGCCATAAGCCAGAAGATCGAGATCGAGCGTGCGGGCCGCGTTGCGTTCATGACGCACGCGCGCGAAGTGCGCCTCAACATCATGTAGGACGCGCAACATGTCATCGGGCCCCAGAGTCGTTTCAACACGCGCCGCACCATTCACGAACCACGGCTGATCGGACACGGGCACAGGTGCGGTTTCGTACCAGTTAGACGTGCGTGCGACAGTAATTCCGCGCTCTGGCAGAAGTTTCAACGCAGCATTGCAGGTTTCAAGTGGCGAGCCGGCAACACTGGGCAGATTTGAGCCAATCGCGATCAAAATCATGACGAGTTTCAATTCAGTGTTACTTGTGTGGCCAAAATCGAGCCGGTAACGTCAGGCCCACATCATCGCAGTGCTGCCGAATTTTGTCGGCAAAAAATTCTCACGCGATGCTGTGCCGATTTGATCATATTTGAATTATAGGAGCATCGCATGATCTTCTACCCGGAAGAACGCCTGGCTCTATTCATCGACGGCCCGAACCTGTTTGGCGCTGCCCGGGCGCTGGGGTTCGATATCGACTACCGCCGCATGCTCAATCTGTTTGCCGCCAAAGGTCGGCTGCTGCGCGCATTCTACTACACCGCGCTGATGGAAAACGAAGAATACTCGCCCTTGCGCCCCCTCGTCGATTGGCTGGACTACAACGGCTACACGATGGTGACGAAGCCGGTGAAGGAATTCACCGATGCCCAAGGACGCCGCCGTATCAAAGGCAACATGGACATCGAACTGGCCATCGACATGCTGGAAATGGCCAACCATGTGCAGCACATTGTGCTGTTCTCGGGCGATGGTGATTTCCGCCGTTTGGTCGATGCGGTGCAGAAAAAAGGCGTGCGCGTGTCTGTTGTCTCCAGCATCCGAACCCAACCGCCGATGATTGCCGATGAACTGCGTCGCCAAGCCGACAACTTCATTGAACTTGCCGATCTTCAGGCCGGCATCGCGCGCGCCGACCGCGCTCACACCGACAGGCCAAACGACCGTAGCGGCGACCGCTAACATGTCGCCGCAAGCTGATGCGCAACAGGCCCTCGCCGGCCCGGCGAAAGACTGCGCGCTCTGTCCGCGTCTGGTGAAGTTTCGCAAAACCAACCAAGCGGAGTACCCCGAGTTTTTCAACGGCGCGGTTCCGCCGTTTGGCGCAGCCGATGCATCGGTTTTGGTCGTGGGGTTAGCCCCCGGTCTGAAGGGCGCCAATCGAACTGGACGCCCCTTCACGGGCGATTATGCGGGCGATCTGCTTTACGCGACGCTGCTGAAAATGGGCCTGGCCAGGGGTACCTATCGGGCCGAGCCTGGAGATATCACGCTCACCGGTGTCCGCATTACCAATGCCGTGCGCTGCGTGCCACCCGAGAACAAGCCGACACCAGCCGAGCAAAACACCTGCCGTAAATTTCTGATCGACGAGATGGGCGCGTTGCCCAAACTCAGAGCGATTTTGTCGCTTGGTTTGATTTCGCACAACGCGGTACTGACCACGCTGGAATTGCGTAAAGCCTCATACCCCTTTGCGCACGGCGCATTGCATCAACTTCCCAATGGCATTCTGTTGGCCGACAGCTATCATTGCTCGCGATACAACGTAAACACCGGCAGGCTTACGGCCGCTATGTTCGAGAAAGTCATCGTTGACATCAAAGCTGCAATCAAAGCGTAAGGCACAAAAGAAAGGCCTGGAAGCCTACTTCCAGACCAACGGCCAACGTGTGCGCCCGGTTGATGTGGCGGCGATCCGCGCCGTCACCGGATTATCGCAAGGCCACTTCGCCGAGGCTTGCGGGATTAGCGTTCATACCCTGCGCAATTGGGAACAGGGCCGCCGCATGCCGCAAGGCCCCGCCAAGGCCCTGTTGCTGGCCATCGCGCGCGATCCAGTAGCGGTGATCAACGCGCTTCAAGGTGCAGATTAGTTTTTCTTCGGCAACGCTTTGTCGACGGCGGCCATTAACTCAGGGCTTTTTGGTTCCACTTTGCTCGGGAACGCCGCGATCAGCCCACCGTTCGGGTCGATCAAGTACTTGTGGAAATTCCACTTCGGCGCTTTGTCCTCGCCCAAGGTTTGCGCGGCCCATTTGTAGAACGGATGCGCGTCATTCCCCTTCACCACTTCCTTCGAGGCTAAAGGAAACGTCACGTCATACTTGCTCTCGCAGAAATCTTTGATTTCAGCCGCTGTGCCGGGCTCTTGGCTGCCAAAGTCATTGGCCGGCACCGCCAGCACCACCAAGCCTTTGTCTTTGTACTCATCCCACAGACTTTGTAAGCCTGTGTATTGCGGCGTGTACCCGCAGAACGAGGCCGTATTCACCACCAGCACGGCCTTGCCTTTGTAAGAACTCAACGGCAGCGGTTTGCCTTCAATGGTCTGAAAGCTGTAGTCGTATGCATTCCCAGCCATCGCGATCCCCCCAAATGTCAAAGCCACAAGGCCCGCAAATAGCGCAGCAATCCGTTTCATGGCGATCAACTCCCCGCTGGTGTGTTCAACAACCTCACCAGTCCGCCAGAGTGTCGTGCATGAGATCAAGGCTTGCAAGCCGACAAATAACATCTTTGAAATAAGGACTTATTCAGCGCGAGGGCTTTTGCGTGACCGATCAAACCGCCGTTCCACCCCACATCGCGCTGCTGCGCATTTCAGGCTCGGTGATGCTTGCGCGGTGCATCGGTGTTGTGGCCGAACTGGGCCTTGCCGATGGTGTTGCCGCCGCGCCGAAAACTGCAATCGAGCTTGCTGCAGAAACAAAATCCCATCCGGGCGCCATGTACCGAGCGCTGCGCTATCTCGCGTCCAACGGAATCTTTGCGGAAGACGCTCAAGGCCGTTTCACCAACACGGATATCTCAAACCTGCTGCGCACCGGCATACCTGGCTCGATGCGCGATTCCGTGCGCCAATCGTGGCAGGATGTAATGTGGGACACCTACAAAAAAATTCCACACACCATCAGAACCGGTGAACCTGCGTTCACCGAAGCTTTTGGTGCTGATTTTTTTGATTACCTATCGGCGCATCCGGATATTGGGGCGCGGTTCGACGCGGCCATGGCCATGCAGTCGGCTCCGGAAAACGCAGCCGTCGCGAGAGCCTACCCCTTCGGCGATTTCAAAAGTGTCGTCGATGTGGCCGGCGGCCGCGGTGGCTTCATGACGGAGCTTCTAAAAACCTACCCCAATCTTCGTGGTGTTCTGTTCGATCAACAATACGTGCTCGATCAACCCAATCATGTGCGCGATGCCGGCTTGCTGACGCGCTGCGAGCTGGTGGGCGGCAGTTTCTTTGAAACAGTACCTCAGGGCGGAGACGTCTATGTGCTGAAACGCATCCTACACGATTGGGATGACGACACCGCCGTGCGTATTTTGAAGACCTGCGCCAAAGCCATGAGCTCACGCGCCAAAATTGTCGTCGTCGATGCGGTCATCAAACCGGGCAACGACCCCGATCCCAACAAAGCGCTGGATATGGGCATGATGATTTTGCTGAAAGGCCGCGAGCGAACGGCTGATGATTTCGCAAAAGTCTATGCGGCAGCAGGCCTTCAGCTGACCCGCATCATTCCCACGGGCGCACCCTCAACGATGAGTTTGGTCGAAGGTCAGTTAGGTTAGCTGACGATACCGTTTCCTAGCCATATCTTTCTTCTGGCCACGGATCGCCGCGCATGTGGTAGCCGCGCGCTTCCCAATAGCCGGGCTGATCCTTGTCCATGAATGTGATGTGCCGGATCCACTTCGCACTCTTCCAGAAGTAGAGATGCGGGATCACCAGGCGCACCGGCCCGCCATGATCGCGCGTCAGCGCTTTGCCGCTCCAGGTATGGCCCAGGAACACGTCATCGCGGTCCACATCGGCCAAGGGCACGTTGGTGGAATATCCGTCAAAGCTTTTGACCATCAGGAACTTCGCTTCGGGCTTCGGCTCGACAGCCGCCAGCAACGTCTTCATCGGCACGCCAACCCAGGTGTTGTCGTAGCGCGACCATGTGGTGACGCAGTGAATGTCGTTCATGAATTCCTGCTGCGTCTGCGCCATAAAGTCGGCCCAAGACCATTTGACTTGGTTCTTAACCTGACCGCCGACGCTTAAGCTCCAGTCCGCTGTGCTGAGGTTGGGCTGCACGCCTAAATCGAGCACGGGAAAGTCTTGCGTCAAACGCTGGCCCGGCGGCAAACGTTCCTGCTCGGGCCGCGCCACCTGCCCCGTCAGCGCGCGGCCATCTTTGGCCCACTGCTCCTTGGTGCGGATCAGCTTTTCTTTGATCTGGCCCACCAATGTCGGTTCGTCATCGGCCATGGCTATCCCTTTTGGCGCATTAACCGGGCTTTATCGCGGTTCCATTCCCGCTTCTTGATGTCCTCGCGGCGGTCCTGGTGCTTCTTGCCCTTGGCAAGACCGAGCGAAACTTTCGCAATGCCCTTGTCATTGAAGAACACTGACAAAGGTACGATGCTCATGCCTTCCCGGTTCACCGAGGCGATCAGGCGGTCGATCTGCTTGCGGTGCAGCAACAGGCGCCGTTTGCGTGTTTCTTCGTGCTGAAACTTGCCGCCGCCACCGTAAAGCGGAATGTGCGCATTGATCAGAAAAATCTCGCGGCCCTCGGGCTGTGCGAAAGCGTCTGAAATCGTGATGCGGCCCAGGCGCAATGACTTCACTTCGCTGCCCATCAGCGAAATGCCCGCTTCGATCGTATCTTCGATCGAAAAGTTGTAACGGGCCTTGCGGTTCTCCGCGACCCGTCCGTGAGAGATCATGGTTGATTTCGTCATCAGCTTTGCCCTTTCGGGCGTCCGCTCAAATTCAAGACGTTAGTAGCCTTCCAACAGGCCGGCGTTGCGCATGGCTTCTTCAAGCCGCGCTTTGGTTTTGAGGGTCAACGGCGCCAGCGGCAAGCGGACATCGGGTTCACACTTGCCCAGCAAATGTGCCGCATACTTCACCGGTGTCGGGCTGGGCTCGACAAACAGCAATTCGTGCAGCGGGTGCAGAATGTCGCGAATGCGGGCCACATCCTCGGTGCTGTCCAGCGTCCAGGCGTCCTGCAACTGCGCACACAGGCGCGGCGCGATATTGGACGTGACGGAAATGCAGCCATGACCGCCATGCGCCAGGAAGCCAAGCGCGGTCCCGTCATCACCCGACAGCAGGCAGAAATTCTCGTCCGTGTTCAGTTTGATCTTGGTTGCGCGCGACACATCGCCGGTGGCTTCTTTCACGCCGACAATATTCGGGTGCTTGGCAAGGTCGATGATCGTTTCCACCGAGATATCAACGACCGTGCGGCCCGGCACGTTGTACAGGATGATCGGAATATCCACGGCATCGGCAATCGCGCGGAAATGCAACTTCAGGCCTTCTTGCGTCGGCTTGTTGTAGTAGGGTGCCACAATCAGCGCGGCATCGGCGCCGGCCTGTTTGGCGTGCTGGGTCAGTTCGATGGCCTCGGTTGTCGAGTTCGAGCCCGTCCCTGCAATCACCGGCACGCGGCCCTTGGCCACTTCAATGCATAACTCGATCAGACGGCGGTGCTCTTCATGAGACAGTGTGGGGGATTCGCCCGTGGTCCCGCAGGGCACAACGCCATGGCTGCCTTCTTTAATCTGCCAATCCACAAATGACTGAAACGCCTTTTCGTTGACGGCGTAACCGTTAAAAGGGGTAATTAAGGCAGTGATAGATCCACGAAAGGCGGGTCCCATAGGACCAACTCCATTTATTTTTCAGTTATTTATTCGGGCGATGATCGGGTCGACCATAGCACAGTCGGCCCTGGCGGCAAGCCAACGCCCAGCCCGGAGATTTAGGTCTATCATAGACTTGCACAAGATGGCGAAAGTTTCTTAAGAGACGGGAATGAGCAGTTGGTTACGGTTTTCCTCGGCGGCGCTTGTGGCAATGGGCATTGCGGCTGCACCTGTGCAGGCCCCATACGCCCAGACTAATCAGCCTCAGGCAAAGCCGTCACAAACGGCCAAAAAGCCGCAAGCAAAAAAAGCGGCGGCACAAAAGCCCGCCGCCGCTAACGCGGCACCAGCACCAAAGCCCCTGCCCGCGACTGTACTGCCCGAGCGCAAGCCGCCGGTGCCGACATCGGCTGAAACCACGGTGCCGGCGCCAAGCACAACGACGGCCAGCGATGCGGCACCGAGCAAATCCGCCGGCACCCGATTTGTACTGCCCGAGCGCAAGCCACCCCTCCCCGGGGGCAGCGCTGTCACTTCTGCAGCGGCGATTGGCAAACCGTCGGTGGCAACCCGCTTAGGATTGCGCACCGAGCCTGCGCATCTATCAGCCCAGGACCGCGAGGCGTTGACCGAAGCCTTGCGGGCAGCATCACTGTCGCGCTGGTCCAGAGCGTTCGAGCACGCCGAGAAAACCAAAAACCCCGTCATTCGCGATATCATCAAGTGGGCGGCCATGCGCACCCCCGGCGGCATGGTGGATTTCGGGGCGCGCACGGCGTTCATCGAGCAACACCCGGACTGGCCGGCCATCAACGAACTGGCGCGCATTACGGAAACCATTGCGCAAGACAGCGGCAGCCCAGCCCAACGTATCGCGTGGTTCTCCAAGCGCGCCCCGGTGACGACCAAAGGCAAAGTGGCCTACGCCGATGCGGTGCTGGCGGCAGGCGATCTGCCGGCGGCTGAAAAACTCGCGCGCGACGCCTGGATCAACGGGCGGTTTGATGCCGGCGAGGAGCGCGAGTTCCTGGAGCAATTTGGCCGCTTTATTACGCCTAAGGATCACGAGGCGCGGCTGGAAGAGTTGTTGTATGCCGAACAGCGCCCCATGGCCGAGCGCATGCTGAACCGCGTCAGCCCCGAAAAGGCCGAGATTGCGCGCGCGCGCATCGCGCTGATCGGCGCGGCGGGCAACATCGAAAAGCTGATCGAAAAACTGTCGGCACAAGCCAAGGAAGACCCGGGCCTGATCTATGACCGCATCAAATGGCGGCGCACACGGGATCGCGACGACGAAGCGCGCGCGCTTTTGCCCAACAAACCCGACACGGCCCCCCGCCCCGATTTGTGGTGGAAAGAGCGCGCGATCTTGGCGCGCGACTCATTGCAGAACGGAAATGCCAAGGAAGCCTATCAGATCGCGATCAATCACGGTGCGATTGACCCGGTCAGCGTATCCGAGGCCGAATGGCTGGCAGGTTGGATTGCGCTGCGGTTCCTGAACGATGCGAACGCCGCACTGATCCACTTCCAGAAAGTGTATGACACCGTGCAATTGGCCGCCAATTTGTCACGCGGCGCCTATTGGGTCGGCCGGGCCGCTGAAGCGCTGGGCCGCGCCGACATCGCAGCCGACTGGTACAGCAAGGCCGCCGTGCATGTGACCACCTTCTACGGACAATTGGCGCTGGGGCGCTTAAAGGGCGGCATGACGTTGCCGCAGTTACCGCAGGACCCCATTGCATCGGTCCCTGAACGCACAAGTTTTGAAAGCAAGAACCTGACCAAGGCCGTGCGCGCGCTGGCCGATGTGCCGGGCGGCCCTTATCTGCGCCCCTTCCTCCTGGCCCTGGCGGAATCATCCGACTTTGCGGTGGATCGCAACATGGCCGCAGAGTTGGCGACGAAGTTGGGCCGTGCTGATTTAGGGGTGTGGATTGCGCGCCAAGCGGGCCGCGACCGCATCATCATCATGACGCATGGCTATCCGATCCCGACGTTCGCCTTCCCTGAGTTCCCCGAGAAGGCCTTGCAGCTTGCGATCATGCGCCAGGAAAGCAACTTTGACCCATCGGCCACAAGCCCCGCCGGCGCTTTGGGCCTGATGCAGTTAATGCCCGCGACAGCCAAAGCCATGGCGAAAACCGCCAAGGCCAACTTCAACAAAAGCAAACTCACCGCCGATCCTTCATACAATGTGCGCTTGGGGGCGCAGTATCTGCACTCACTGGTAGAGACCTTTGATGGCTCGTACATCATGGCGGCGGCGGGATACAATGCCGGCCCGGGCCGCGCGCGCCAATGGGCGCAACGCTTTGGCGATCCGCGTGACCCCACTGTTGATGCCGTAGATTGGATTGAATCCATTCCGTTCTCGGAAACGCGCAACTACGTCCAGCGCGTGATGGAGAACGTGATCGTTTATCGTTCGCTGTTGGGCGACACGCTGAACGTTCCCCAGACGCTAGACCGTGATTTGAAGCGTGGCCGGGCCAGCATTTTGGCGGTGCCGCTGGATACGCTGCCGGACAACACTCTGCACACCGATGCGCCGACTGCAGACACAGCGCCCGCGCCGAGCCCCATCGAGTAAATAAACCTGACGCGTAAATAAACCCAAAGCATAAATAAAAAAGGGCAGCTTTAAGCTGCCCTTTTCAAATTCGTGCCCTGATGAAATCAGGTTCCAAGTATCAGGTCCCAACCATCGCCGGCTTCGGCGGACCGGCCAAACGGGGCCCGCTGCTGTTGGCGGTCGTCGAGGCACTCACCGCTTCGGTGCGCGGCGGACGGCGGTCGTCCATGATCGGCGTTAAATTGGACTCAGAGATGCGCTTGCAATGGCCTTCCATGTAAGCGCCGGGTTCGATGGCCAGGCTTTCGTGCTCGACATCACCGGCCATGCGGGCGGTCGAGGCCAGGAACACGCTTTTCGCGCGGATCATGCCTTTGACCGAACCATGCATACGGACCGTTTGGGCGATGATCTCACCAACAACCGAGCCCTTCACGCCGACAATCAACGCTTTGCAGCGGATATCGCCGTTCACGGTCCCATCAACCTGAACTTCGCCGGCCGAGACCAAGTGGCCTTCGATCGACAAGTCCGCACTGATGATCGACGGCACCGACTTATTCTGTTCGGCGCGAGCCTCTTGCTGACTCTGCTGAGGAGTATTGTTAGCCCTTGAAAACATCGCTTCCGGCCTTCAAGAATTTTAACGGGTTAATCGCCTTGCCGTTGTGCAAGACTTCGTAGTGAACGTGGGGGCCGGAGCACCGGCCGCTGCAGCCAAGTTGGCCAATCACCCCACCGCGCTGGACCTTATCGCCTTCCTTGACCAACACACGCGCCAAGTGCGCGTAGCGTGTCGTCAGGCCCATGCCATGGTCGATCTCAACCATGCGACCATAGCGTCCCTCCCAGCCAGCGTAAATCACTTTGCCTTCGCCGGTGGCCATCACGGATGACTTGAATTCCGCCCCCATATCCAGGCCCAAATGCTGTGCATAGCCGCCTGTGAATGGGTCGCGGCGTACGCCGAAACCGGAATTCATTTCGAAATTTTTCAGTGGCGCATCAAGGGGTAAACCCACCATCAATGTCTTCAGGTCGCTGAGGCGATCCATCTGTGCATTCAGACGGTACAGCGATTCTTCGACAGGCCCCGACGTCACAGAATTATCATCAACCGGAATAAACGGGCCACCCTGGCCGCCTTTACCGCGCGTCTGCTGACGCAGCATGGCATCGATATCAAGACCGGTGATGTTCAAGGATGATTCGATATTGGCGATTTTGGTTTCCGCCAATTCCGAGAAGCGGTGGTACAGCAGCAACTGGCTGCTTTCCATTTCGCGGATCTGATCTTCAAGCGAGGCGACACGTTGCGCAAGCGTCGTGCGGTCGGTAATCGCCATATCGCGCTCTAGAACCACTTGGCGCAGTTCCAAGCCGTCGGCTTCGATAAATGATGTTTTGCTGTGGTGGCCGACGACGTCGACCATGGAACTTTCAAGATCGCCCAACTCGGCCAGGATGCCTTTGCGGGCTTCGTCGGCGTGGGCACGTTCCAGCTTGGCTTTATCGAGGGCGAGTTCGATGTTCTCTTCGCCGCCCAGCGCCGAACCCGGCGATTTTAAGATTTCTTTGGCTTTGGATTTTACCCGGTCGGCCAGTTTGGCTTTGTTGCCGCCGCCCGCTTGCGCCAATTCCTGGGCTTTTTGCTTCAGAAGCGTCGACTCTTTTTCAACCAAGCCCATCGAGTGGGTGTAGCTGCCTTCAAGGTCTTTGGTGAGTTCGGAAACGCGTTCCTTGTAGATCGACACCTGGGCCAGCAATTGCTCGTAACCCACGCGTGCATCGATAATTTCAGTATTTTTGGCGCGGATGCTTTCCGAGTGGTTCATGACCAAGCTGGAGCTGAGCAGCGTCCAGCTTCCGATCACAATCGCCAGTGTCGCCATCAGCGCCTGGCGGTGCGTCGAAAGACGCAGCGTTCGCATCCGCTCGCCTGAACGCACGATCAGCTGGCGCTCCGGGAAGAAGCGTTGCAGCTTTTGCTCAAAGCGGCTTAAGCCGCGATCCAGCGGATCAAATTTGGATAGCCGTTTTCCTGAAAACACGCCGTCCCCACACCCCGTTAAACCCAACGTTTTAAGTCTCGGTCCCCAGCCTCATCGCTCAATTCCGGGGTGCAGGCACGCTAGCCATCTCTGTTAGTGAGATGATCGCTCTTTTTGAGACAGCAATCGTAACACCATCTCGATCAATCGGTTTTTCAGTCCGGTTGACCGCGGCAGTGCTGCGATCGGTCGGCGATTCAGGGTTACGCGCCAAGCCGTATCCTGACGAGTCTCGCAGAGAATTTCAAAGATAAAGTAAACGACCAACTATCGTTTATTTTCATATATTTACAGATTATTTTTAACTCGAAATAAGAGCATGACGAACGCTATGAGTGTATAGCCCCTTCGCATTCGGCGCATACGCGGGCTATGGTCCGGCTTCATGAGCTCGCCAAACCAAGCGTTACCACCCCAAGATCAACCGCCGCCCGATCCCGCCACGCGTATCCGGCGCATGGTTTTGACCTGGTTTGGCTGCGGTTTAGCGCCCAAAGCGCCAGGCACTGTAGGCTCATTGGGCGCCTTACCCCTCGGCATCATTTTAGACCTTGTTGGCGGCTGGCCCCTGCTATCGGTCAGCGCTGCTGTGCTGTTCTATCTCGGGTGGAAGTTCGCAGACCTGGAACTGCCCGGCGAAGACAGCGACCCTGGCTGGATTGTGGTCGACGAAGTGGTGGGCCAGTGGATCGCGCTTGCGGCAGCACC
>JAEUKL010000282.1 GCA_016793005.1 Rhodospirillaceae bacterium
GATTCTGATGATGGTGGTGTCTGCCGTGCGCGCTGACGATGCCGCCGCGACCGCAGTTGCGCCCGTCAAGGCGCCCGCTGCGTCAGCCCCCAAAAGTGTTGCTGTAAAAACCGCAGCCGCCCCCAAGCAGGCGGCAAAGCAAATGTGTGTCTCGGCCGACGAAGCCACGGCCTTCCGGTTGCGTCACCTTCAAAGCCGCTTGATGGTGGCGGGTTTAAGCTGCGGCCAGAAAGACGCTTACAATACCTTTGTGAACACCCACAAAATCACCCTGGGTGATTATGGCCCGCACTTGATCAAGTACTACAACCGCACGGGCGGTCAGGCCGCCCTGAACAAGTACGTCACCGACTTGGCCAATGCGGCGGCGTCGATCCGCTCGGACGACCCTGTCGCTTTCTGCACCCACACGTGGAGTATGTTCTTAGGCTTGGCCGAAACCCCTGATGAGTTGCTGAACGTCGCGGCTGCCAATCCGCTGCCTGCGGTCAGTCAGCCTGCACCGTGTGCAATCCCGGCCGAGAAGCCCGCGCAACAACAGGCCAAAACGCCTTAGACGATTTCAAGCGCACAAACAAACAGGCGCACAAAAAACCCGCAAACAAAAACGCCGCATCTTTGGGATGCGGCGTTCTCGTTTCAGCGTGTTTTCGTTTAAGGCTTAATCCATCACGATTTCGACGCGACGGTTTTGCGGTTCCTTCACGCCGTCGCCGGTTGCGACCAGCGGCTCGGACTCGCCCTTGAACAGCACAACCACTTCGCTTTCCGGGATGCCCAGGCGCGCCAGCTCGGCTTTCACAGCCTTCGCACGACGTTCAGACAGCGCCAGGTTGTACGCGGGTGTGCCCGACGTGTCGGCGTGGCCGGTGGCGGTAATGCGCGCCTTGCCGTTCTTCTTGGCGTATGCGGCGGCATCCGACACGATCTTCGACGCATCGGCGCGTAAGTTCGACTTATCAAAGTCGAAGAACACCAGGAACTTCTGCGGAATGGCCGGCGGCGGCGGAGCAGCCTTCGGCGCGGGCGCCGGGGCCGGAGCTGGCGCGGGGGCCGGAGCAGGCGCCGGCTTCGCTTCCGGGCCACCGAAAGACCAGCGGAAGCCCGCCAGAATGTTGTGGCTACGGTCGTCATGATCGGCAACCGTTTGCACCGGCGTCGTCGCCGAGGCGTAACGGGCATTGTTCGCGCCGATGTAACGGTATTCCAGGAACAGACCTAAGTTCTTGGTGGCGTCATAGTTCAAGCCGGCAATGCCTTGCCAGCTGAACTTGCTGTCACGGCCATCGAATGCAGCGGTGGTCGGGCCTTTGAAGTTGTCTTTCCAGCCGATCCACGACACGCCGGCGCCAACGCCCAGGTACGGGGTCACGCGCGTGGTGTTCTCGATGTCGTACAAGAAGTTCACCATCGTCGACCACGTGCGCTGCTGGCCGGTCCAGGCCGAGGTTACGCCGGCGGCATTGCGTGCGCTGCTGACATCGCCCTCGCGGTAGCCCAGTTCAAATTCGGTGCGGAAACCTTGCTGCCACTTGTAGCCGAAGCTGCCGACCACGATCGGGCCGTTTTCAAACGACAGTTCGTTGGCGGCGCCATTGATCAGCACGTTGGAATCGCGGGGCATATGGATCCCTGCGCCCAAGCCGATATAGCCGCCCGGCTCGGTCGCCATCACGGTGCCGGCCAGAGCAAAGGTGCTGGCAGCCAGCACAACAGTTTTAAGATGTTTCATGATTTTGGTTCTCCTGACACACGAAACCAGTACAACGCATTCGTCCCAGTTGGGCGCAACATGGCCCCGACCCGGCAGCTTGGCAAGGTTTAAACCCATGGCGGACTTAATCTTTTCCATAGTGTTGCGCTCTAACAATACTTGGCGCGGCGCTTTGGTTGCGAAAAAGAATACCAAGGAATTCAATATGATAACACATATCCTCAAGGCGGCCGTCGTGGTGCTTCCCGCACTGGTTACAGGGTGGGGCGCATTCGCCCAGTCGGCCACAACGCCGTCAGACGAACCGCAGACCATCAGCGTCATGTCGCGGATGACGATGGTGGTGGCCGATATCGAGGTTTCGAAGCGCTTTTACAGCTATGCGCTGGGCTATCAGGTCCTCAGTGATAATGTCATTACAAACCGTGTGGTCAAAACCCAAATGGGATTAGGTCCGGACCGCACGGTGCGCTTTGCGATTCTGCGCTCAAGCCACATGATCGACGGAAAAAAGCGCGAGGGCGCGCAGTTGGGCCTGATTCAAGTTGGCAACCCAGCTTTGCCGGTGATGAAACGCCCGGCCGGGGCTGACCTTGCCGCTGGCGAAACCATGATGGCCCTGCGCACCACCGATATCAAACTGGTCTACGCGCGGCTCAAAGAACTGAAAGCGAGGATTTTACTTGAGCCCATGACCACGCCCGATGGCCGTGAAACCGAATTAGTCGTCCACGACCCCGACGGCGTGCGTATCCATGTGGTCCAACGCCCCGACCGTGAAGTCGCTGATCAGCCGCGTCAATGATGCGTTACTGCGTGGCATAAAGCTTCACCAGTTTGAACAGAAAATCGCGGCCATCATAAAGCGCCTTTACGCCCACGCGTTCATTCAGACCGTGGATGTTGCCCAGGTCCGGGTCCACGAAAATGCCTTCGATGCCGTAGGTGGGGATACCCGCCGCATTCAGTTTCGCGCCATCTGTCGCACCGGTGATCATGGTCGGCAGGATCGGCGTGCCGGGATAAATCTCGGCGGCCACTTTTTCCAACGGCTTCATGATGGTGGCCGTCAGCGGCGGCGGCGGCGAGGTGGGGCTTAAGGGCGGAATCACCGTCACGGCCACGGCCGGATCATCGGCCAGCGTGGTCAGTTGGCGCAGAATGTCATCAACCGGCGTGCCCGGCAGAATGCGGCAGTTCACGTTGGCGCGCGCACGTTGGGGCAGCGCATTCACCGCATGGCCGGCGTTCACCATGGTCGCGACACACGTGGTGCGCATCATGCTGTTCCAGGCCTTGTCCTTGGCAACCTCACGCGCAGCCGCTTCATCTTTCGGGTTGGCCAACAGCGCGGTGATGGCTTTGGCGGTTTCACCACCGCGAATGGCCGCCTGCTGTTTGAAGTATGCGCGCGTCGTGTCGTTGAAGGTGACGGGGAACTGATAGGCGCCAACGCGGCCCAAAGCGGCCGACAACTGATAGATGGCGTTGTCCTTCACCGGTTGCGAGCTATGCCCGCCGGGGCTGGTCACCTCGAACTGAAAGTCCTGATAAACCTTCTCGCCCATTTGCACTTCCAGCACGACGCGGTTGCCTTTGTCGTCCAGCATGCCGCTGCCGCCTTCGTTGATGGCGAAGGCCGCGTCGATCAGCGGGCGCTTGTTGGCGATCAGGTAGTCGACACCGTTAAAGGCCGTAGATGTTTCCTCGCCGCAGGTCAGTGCCATTCTCAAGGTGCGCTTAGGCTGGAACTTTTCCTGTTTGTAGCGGATCAGGCTGTCGGTCCAGATCGCCGCCATGGATTTATCGTCCGATGATCCACGTGCATAAAAGTATCCGTCTTCCTCAATCAGCTTGAATGGATCGCGCACCCAGTCGTCGCGATTTGCTTCCACTACGTCGATGTGCGCGAGAAGCAGGATCGCTTTTTCATTCGGATCTGCGCCATGCAGTGTGGCGAGCAACCCGCCTTCCTTGGGGTGCGCCGGGTCGACAAACACATTCAGATCGGCATCGGGGTAGCCCGCCGCCTTCAAGCGCTTGGCCATGCGTTCGGCAGCCAGCGTGCAACTGCCCGCCGACAGGGTGGTGTTGGTCTCAACCAGTTCTTTATAGAGATCGCGGAACGCCAATTGGTCGGCGCGCGGTTTGATCTCGGCCGCACTCGTAGATGTTGCGGCGAATGCTGCAAGTAACCCAGCCAAAAGAATGCGCATGGTTATGTCCCCCAAAAACATAAGGCAACGATACCCGAGGGGAGAGCCCGTCTAGAAGCCGGATTCCGGTCCTGAAGCGTTTATCTTAAACGGCTACTTGCGGCTTTGCCGGCGCCGTTAACTTCCGGTCTTGTTCGTAGGTCAGGCCCAAGTGCAGGGCCGTTTCGGCCTTGGCCAGTTCGCCGCCCAGGTAGGCCGCATGGCTCATTTGCGAGATCAGGTTTTCGCGGACCAAAGCCAGCGCAATGCGCTCGGCGCTGCGGGCGCGGATTTCGTGACCGGGGGTGTTATCGGCGTTGTAGTGGCGGCACACGATCTCTTTCCCGTCCGCAACCGTAATGACAAAAAAACCGCGCGGGTCGTAGGCCAGAGGTTCGCGGTGTCCGCCGGATTGAATGATTTTGAAATCCGAGACCGGCGGTGCCGAGCCATGCAGAGGCGGTAAATCTGCTTCTGCCAGCGGTGCGGCATCTCGCGCAAGTATCGCTGCATCTGAAACCACGCGCTCGACGTCGGCCAACTCCGTCACGCCGACGGCGTCCACCAGTGTGATCTGTGCCCGGAAGCGCGCGATTTGCGGCGTGCTTAAGTTTGCCAACACCGGCAGATGGCCTTCTGCGCCGATGATGCGGTGTGCGCCATCGACGCCCTGCGCCAAAAGCGCACGCACCCCTTGTGCGGTATGAAACACGGGCGAATCTTTTCCGCACAATACAAGGGCGCGAATGCGTGGGTTCGAGATGATGTTCTGCACCATGCGTTCGATGCCAAGGTTGACCGTGTAGAGCCGTCCAGCGATGGCAACGCCAGGAAGGACCGACGCAGGCGCAATCAGGTCGTTGCTCGACAGCGTGCAGACCGCAACGCCAGCGGTGGGCTGGCCAACGCGGTACTCACCACCGACGACCGGCCACGCCGATTGTCCCAGCGGGCTGCGCAACCGGCGCAGCAGCGGCCCGCCGCGCAAGAGATCCATCGCGGCATCGACGCGACGGAAGGCGCGCACGGCTTTGCTGTTTTCCCCGCTAGGGTCGGGCGGCGCCATCTTGGCCATCAGGCCCATGATTTTCATGACAATGCGCGGGGGCTGACGTTGCGGCTTGTCGTCCGGCAAATGTTCCGCGGGCATTTTTTCTGTGCTCATGATTATACCTTTCTGGCGCGCAAGAGCACAGTGCCGTCCAGGCCTGCCGTCGCCAGACCCACGGTGGACAGCGCTGTGCCGATGCGCATCAACAATCCCAGCATCAGGCCGGGAACGCGGCCCAGCCGGCGCATTTCAGCGAAGGTGGGGCGCACGTGGACCGGGTCCCAGCCCTCGGCTTGGAACACCGACGCGCCTGCCGCCGGAGCAAACTTCAATGTTGTTCCCGCCTCGTTCAGCTGTGCCGCCGCCGCCGCATTCATGCGCTGACGCGCCATGGGCGACATCAGGTCGGTCAACCAGTAACGAACCGATGTGCAGTCATGCAGCGCTGTCGCCAAGTCGCGCGCTTCAGTGTCCGTGAGGTACAGCAGCAAGCCCTCGGTGATGACCAGCACACGCTGAAAGTCACGCGCCACTCGCGCGAGCAGCCGTGCGCGAATGCCTGCGTCGCGTAAATCGCCGGCAAACCGTTCAACTTTGCAATGTCCTTCTGCGTTGGCCATGCGCTCGGCTTTGTGTTGAATCACAAACGGTAGGTCAGCCTCGATCCAGGTCAGCGTTGCGGGCAACGTCAGGCGATAGGGGCGGGTGTCGTAGCCACAGGCCAAGCACAGCACAGCGTCGATGCGCCCTTCGTCCAACGTCAGCCCGATCAATTCATCGAAGGTCACTGTGCGTGCTGTTACCACCGCGGCGGCCAGATCAGCGCCGCGCTCGGACGGCAAGCCTTCGTGCACGGCGAAGCGCGCGGCATAGGGGTCATCGAAGAGCCGGTCTTTGCGGGCAGACTCTGTGGCGCGGTAGGTCGCAACCCAAGCCGCTGTGCGCGTGATGCGCTCATCCGGTGCTTCGGTCATGCGGTCACGTGTGGGCGGGCGGCGGCGCCGCACTTGCAAACTGGCTGATGGCTTGTGCAATCCAAGCCAACTCAGCGTCGATCAGGCCCAAGGCGTGGCTTGCGGCCAAGCTTGCGGCGGTGGCGCGCTCGGGCGGTGGTGGTGGCTTGCCTTCACCTGATACGAGCGCGCGGCGCGCCAGCACCGTTTCGCGCCGTGTTTTCAAAAGCGCAATGGCGTCGGCGGGCGGAAGGCGCGCCATGAACACAATCGCGACGTCCAGCCCGCTATGTACAGGTTGATAGGCGCCCAATGTTTCGCGCAGCAGGTCCATAAAAATGCGCCGGCCCGCCGCCGTTAGGGCATAGACCAAACGCTCGCCGCGCCGCCCGCGCGTACCAGCTTCGCTTGTGACCTTCACCGCGCCGTCCTCGGCTAGGCGTTCAAGCAGGTGATAAAGCGTTGGCTTCTTGAAGTCGGCGTACAAGGCGCCGTGTGCAACGATGATGCGGTAAAGCTCGTAGCCGTGCATGGGGCCGCGTTGAAGCAAACCAAGCACCATCAGTGTGCGCGCCGCCTGCGAGGCGCTGCGGTACGCGGGAAGCGCTTTAGACCTGCGCGGGCTCATGATGCGGATTGTTCCTGCGTCGTGGCCAACCGGCGTCGGCGCAGCAGTACAAACACGAGAAGCAGAATCACAATACTGGCGCGCGAGCCCGCCGCCATGGCGCGCTCGGAGAGTAAAAACAATGCGGTCTCCAGGGCCGCCGCGCCGGCCAGCACAAAAGCGGCCGTCATTGTCCAGCGCGCTTTACGGAAAAATTCCGGGACCACCAGCCCCAGCGCGCAGATGGTGTAGACAGCCGCAATACCAATGCGTAGCGGCACGGGGAACATGCCGAACTGCAGCGCCATGGGCCCCATGGGTTGCGCCATCACGGCCGCGTGCATAAGGGAATTGGACGCCAGCAGCGCCTGTAAAATCCAGGTTGCCCATTTCAGCATGTGAAGCCTCGCTATCGTTTCCACGCGGTCGTTTTCGCGCGGACTATAGTCAATATGGACTTTGCTTTAAAGTCCATATTGACTATGATGGCGCCGACTCATTTTCAGCAGGGCTTTATCCATGCCTCATTCTGTTTCGGACCATGCCTCGGCCCCCTCGCAGCGGGCGTGGTGTGTGACGGTTGTCGGTACCGTTATTCTTGCGTGCGCGGCCCTGGGCTATGGCGCAGCACAGATCAGCCGGGCGTCCATGTCGGCAAGTGTTGCGGCCGCGCCCAAAATTGAAGCCGCAGCGGTGACCGAGGTTGTTGTTGAAGTGCTTGATGAAACCGGTGGGGAAGGCGCACACACATATACTGGCCGTGTTGCCGTGAAATCAGGCGCGGTCTACCGCCGCTCCGATCAAACCGTGCGGTTCGACGTGCCGGCGAACACGCCGTTTGTGATGGGCGTTCCGGCTGATTTGCACGTTGGCGCGATTGTTCATGTGCGCGGTGTTGCGAACGGCGACCTTATTGCCACTGAGCGCATCGTGATTTTGACGCCTAACGTCAAATTTGAAGACGCCCTGTCACAACCGGCTCCGCAATAGGTTTGCATCATCATGAGCGCATTCATTCTCACAAGCACCAGCGGCTGGGCCGCGACCCTCATGATTGTAGCCGCGGTGGGACTCACTTATCTTTTGCGTAAGTTGCGCGCTGCCGACACCCAGAATGCGCGCGGCACCTATATGGCCCGGATGCAGGCCCATGTGTGGGTCGGCGTTGCGGTGCTGGCCGCAACACTGATCCACTTTGGCGCTTCAATGCGCCCCGAGTTGATGCGTGGCGCAAACGGCTTGGGCCTCACGCTCGCGACGGTCGCTGTACTGGTGCTGGTGGTGCAGGTCGTTGTGGGGGCGCGGTTAAACCGCTTTCCAGATCATGCGCGCCCGTTGCGCAAGGCGCATTTCGCGGCCATGCTGGTGCTGGTCGCGTTGATCGCGGTGCATGTCTTGCTCAATAGCCCGATGGGCATCCGGCTTTAGCCGCAAGAAACAAGACCGCTAGTCGACGACCTTGCCGGGGTTCATGACGTTGGCGGGGTCCAGCGCGGCTTTTAATTTCCGCATCAGATCCAACTCCACCGGATCCTTATAGTGCTTCATCTCGTCGACCTTCAGTTGGCCGATGCCGTGTTCAGCCGAGATGGAACCGTTCATCGCCACCACCATGTCATGCACGACACGGTTCATGGCTTCCCATTGGTTCAGGTAGACGTCTTTGTCCATGCCCAGCGGCTGCGACACGTTGAAGTGCACGTTGCCGTCGCCCACATGCCCGAATGGAACAGGGCGGCAACCGGCAAATTGCGTGGTCACAGCCGCCATGGCATCGGCAATGAATTTCGGCACCAGCGACACGGGCACCGACACATCGTGCTTGATGCTGCCGCCTTCGTACTTCTGCGCTTCGGGCAGCGATTCACGGATGCGCCACAGGCCCTTGGCCTGCTCCAGGCTTTCGGCCACCACGGCGTCGGCGACGATGCCGTCCTCGAACGCAGACTCAAGCAGTTGATCGAACACGGCGCGGATGCCGGCCATGGGGCGCGAGGTGGAGAACTCGATCAGCACGTACCAGTCGTGCTTCTCGGATAAAGGATCCGACACGTTTGCGATGTGCTTGGCGCACATTTCCAACCCGATGCGCGGGATCAGTTCAAACGCGGTGACGCTGTCGCCGGAAATGGCGCGCGCACGGTTCAGCAGTTGTGTGGCGGCTTCAAGGTTCGGCAGCGCGCAAAGTGCGGTCGCGGTTTCCTTCGGGCGCGGGTACAACTTCAGCACCGCAGCCGTAATGATGCCAAGCGTTCCTTCGGCACCCACAAACAAGTGACGCAGTGCATAGCCGGTGTTGTCTTTGCCCAGTGCGCGCAGGCCGTTCCAGATGCGCCCATCGGGCAGCACCACTTCCAGACCCAGCACCAAGTCGCGCGTGTTGCCGTAGCGCAGCACGTTGATGCCGCCCGCGTTGGTGGAAAGGTTGCCGCCGATCTGGCAACTGCCTTCGGCCGCGAGGCTTAAAGGAAACAGGCAGTCTTGGTCGGAGGCCGCGCGCTGAATGTCGGCCAGCACACAACCAGCGTCTACCGTAATCGTGTAGTTGGTGGCGTCCAGGCCGCGCACTTTGTTCATGCGGCCCAGGTTCACGATCACGTCGGATACGTCATCGTTGGCAACCGCGCCGCCGCACAATCCTGTGTTCCCGCCCTGGGGAATGATCCGCACCTTTGCTTTGGCGCAGGCTTTCACGATGGCGGCCACTTCTGCTGTGCTGCCGGGGCGCAAAACAAGTGCCGCTTTGCCGTGATACAGCCCGCGCTCTTCGTGCAGGTACGGGGCCATTTCGGCCACGTCCGAGATGGCGGCTTTTACGCCAACGATTTCAGTGAGCTGGCTTTTAAGTGCGGCGTCGAGGGGCATGGCGTTTCAAGGGTTCTTTAAACTGAGGTCGTGTTACGCGGGGCGGCTGCCCGGCGCAAGCGATCATTGATCGCAACACCTATGCCCGTTTCGGGGATCGGGGCCACGGCAATACCTTTATATAGGGTGAGGTTGTCGGCCGCGCGCAGAGCCGCGAACAAGTTGGCCGCAGCCTCATCCAAATCACCCGCCATACTTAAAGTATGGCTGCCCTTCAGTGGCCCAAACCCGATAAAGGCTTCACCGGGTTCAGGGCTCGTCACGTTCAGGCGCACCGGCAGGCCGGGCGCGTAGTGACTGAGCAGTTGGCCGGGGGCCTTAGGCGCGGTGGGGTCCATGATGCCGATGGTCACCTCACCAATGGCCGCTTCGATCTGCTCCCGCGTAATCGAGCCGGGCCGCAAAATGGCCGGGATGTGTTGGGTTAAATCCAGCACGGTCGATTCAACACCCACGCGGCACTGACCACCGTCGATGATCAACGCGGGCTTTGTGTCCAGCCCATCCAGTACATGCTGCGCCGATGTAGGGCTGACAAAACCCGATCTGTTGGCGCTGGGGGCGGCCAGCGGACGGCGCGTGGCTTTTAAGATTTCGCGCGCCACGTCGTGATCGGGCATGCGCACGGCCACGGTGTCGCGCCCCGCTGAAATAATTTTTGAAATGGGCGAGTCTGATCGTCGATGCATCACCAGCGTCAACGGGCCCGGCCAGAATGTGCGCGCCAGTTTGTCAAACCGCCCATCGGGTTCGGCGATGCCTGCCACCCACTCGCGCGCGCCTACATGAACGATGAGTGGGTTAAACGACGGGCGACCCTTGGCGGCATAAATTTTTTCAACGGCTGAATCTTGCGTGGCATCTCCGCCCAGGCCGTAAACGGTCTCGGTTGGAAACGCGACCAGTTCGCCGCCGCGCAAAAAATCGGCGGCCTTCGAAATAATTTCGGCGCTGGGCAGAACAATCGTCATGCGCAGCTTTCCACCAAAAAGCGGCCATTTAAATACTTGGGCTTCTTGTATTGCAGTTCCACGCCGGTTTGATCGTGCACGCGGCCCCCGGCGGCGCGCACGATGGCGTGACCCGCCGCTGTGTCCCACTCGGATGTGGGCCCAAAGCGCGGGTAAAGATCAACCTTGCCTTCCGCGACCATGCAGAACTTCACCGACGACGACGCCTTAATGCGCTGCGCCACATCGTGGGCCGCCAGAAACTTCGCCATGTTGTCGCTGGTCTCGTGCGACTTCGACCCGGCCACCACAACTTTTTGCGGGCGCGGGCGGCAATGAAGCGCTGCCGTTGCGCCATCGCGCGTTATCTCTGCGCGCTTTGCGTCATTGGGTCCGTTCACGCCGATGTAGAGGGCTTCCTGCACGGGAATGTAGATCACGCCGAGGACTGGAATACCGTTTTGCACAAAGGCAATGTTCACCGTGAACTCGTTGCCTTTTTTAATGAAGTCTTTGGTGCCGTCCAGCGCATCCACCAGCCAGAACGAATTACCGTCAAATTCCGGAAAGCCGTGCGCGGCCACGTCTTCTTCCGCGACGATGGGGAAGGCTGGCGTAAGTTTTTTCAAATCCACCAGAATCACGGTCTCAGCGCGCTGGTCGGCGATGGTGACGGGCGAGGCGTCGGTTTTTTCCATCACCTGGAAGTCGGTGGCGTAGACCTCCATGATGGCAGCGCCGGCCTTGCGTGCGGTCGCACCTAAAGCATCGGCCCATCCGTTGAGCGTGGCAAAATCGACATTCATTTCGCGCTCTGAATGGCTTCCCAGATTTTCAACGATGTCATGGGCATATCAATATGCGTCACACCCAAGGCGGACAGCGCATCGATGACGGCATTGGCGACGGCAGGTGTCGCGCCGATGGTGCCTGCTTCGCCCGCACCCTTAATGCCCAGCGCGTTGTGGGGCGAGGGGACTTCGGTGTAGGCGAAATGAAAGCGCGGCGTGTTGTCGGCGCGCGGCATGGTGTAATCCATGAACGAGCCGGTCATCAGCTGGCCTGAGCTTTGGTCATAGACGGCGTGTTCGAACAGGCATTGGCCCAAACCCTGCACGGCGCCGCCCAGAATCTGGCCTTCCATCAGCAGCGGATTCATCGCGTAGCCCAAGTCGTCCTGAATCGTGTAGTTCAGGAATTCCAGCGTGCCGGTGTCTTCGTCGATCTCGATTTCGCAGACATGGCAGCCATTCGGGAACGTCGCGCCCGTGGGCGCATAGTTTTCTGCGGCATACAGACCTTTGTGTTCTCCGCTGAATGACGCTTTCACAACATCCTTCAGTGCAACTTTGCGGTCGGTGCCAGCGATGGTGAACGCGCCGCCCTCAAACACGATGTCCTGTGCTGAGGCTTCCAGCAGGTTCGAAGCGATGGCTTTGCCGTTCTCGATCATTTTAATGACCGTCTGCTTTACCGCGCTGCCGCCAACCGGGATCGAGCGCGACCCACCCGTACCCACGCCCGTCGGCACAATGTCGGTGTCGCCTTGGATCACCGTAATGTCGTCGATCGGAATTCCAAACGCATCGGCGGCAATCTGCGCATAGACAGTGCGATGGCCTTGGCCGTTGTCTTGTGTACCGATCAGGATCGTCAGCTTGCCGTTCTCATCGAACTTCAAGTGTGGCTGCTCGCCCGAGCCGCCAGCACACGCTTCCACGTAGTACGAGGTGCCAAGGCCGCGCAGCTTACCGTTTTTCTTGCTGGTCGCGCGCCGTGCTTCAAAGCCCGCCACATCGCCGCGCGTGTAAGCGGCATCCATCAGTTCGGCGTAACGACCAGAATCAAACTTATGCCCAAGGGCGGTCTTGAACGGAAATTCTTCGGGCCGGATGAAATTCTTGCGGCGTAATTCATTGGCCGGAATGCCCATCTCGCGGCTGGCTTTGTCGACCAGGCGTTCCATCACGTAGGCGGCTTCGGGGCGGCCCGCACCGCGATACGCATCAACCGGTGTTGTGTTGGTAAACACTACTTTCACATCCACATAAGCGGCTGGCGTGCGATAAGCGCCTGTCAGCATGGCACACCCCGCGACTGTGGGGATCGCCGCACCATATTGCGACAGATACGCGCCGACATTGCCCAGCGACGACACGCGCAGGCCCAGG
>JAEUKL010000314.1 GCA_016793005.1 Rhodospirillaceae bacterium
TCGAACCCGGTGCGCCGCGAGATTTTGGTGCTGCTGCGGGCGGGCGACCTGAACGCTGGTGAAATCGCAGAAAAGGTGGCCGTGGCGAAATCCACGCTGTCGCAGCATTTCAATGTGCTGAAAGCGGCTGACTTGGTCCACAGCACCCGCACCGGCACCACCATTACCTACAGTTTGAACACGTCGGTTCTGGAAGAAGGGCTGCTGGACGTTCTGAACCTGTTTCAGCGCAAATCCGCAAAGAAGGAGAAGGCCGCATGGAAAAAGCGTTCCGCATTGGCTGGGGGCTGATCGCGCTGTCTGCTTTGATCGCGATTGGGGCCTATGCAGCCTGGCCGGGCGGCTCGGCGCCGGTCCGCTTCGATACGGACGGAACCCCACTGGCTTATGGTTCAGCCTTTGTGTTTTTCTTTTTTATCCCCGCAGCCATGATCGCGACCATGATCGTGATGCGCTTTATCACCCGCTCAGAGCCCGCGCGCGAGAATCTTGAGAAATCCTCCAAAGCATTTATGGCCAGTTTGATCGGCATGCTCATTGTTATGATTCTTGCCCAACTTTTTGGCACGGCGGCGGCCTACGGCCTGTGGCTGCCGGTTCCGCAACTCATCACCACGGCGGCAGGATTGTTGCTGGCAGTGATCGGGAATTACATGCCCAAGGCGCGGCGCAATTTTACCTTGGGCGTGCGCAACCGCTGGACGCTTTCAAGCGATGAGATTTGGCAGAAAACGCACCGCTTTTCAGCGCCTCTCATGATCATCGCAGGCCTCGCCATGATCGTTTTACCGTGGCTGATGCAGTTCAAGATGGGCGTCTTGCTTGCAGTCATCGCAATCCTAGGCGTGGCTACGATGTCGTATGTGTATTCCTATTGCGTCTGGGTACAGGTTGGCCGCCCGGAGTTAAACTAAACCCCCGGATTCTCCAGGAACCCCGGATGGCGCTCGTTGATGAGTGCTTGCAGCGCCAAGGGCATTTCATCGCTGCGGCGGAGTTTGCGGCCCACCAGTTGGAACATGATGTTGCCGGGCTCGTTGCCCATGCGCATCCACGGATACCAACTGCCCATGGTTTGGAAATTCATGGTGGCGGGCACCCACTGCGCATCCGGCGCTTCAAGATCTTTGGTCTTGGCGGTGTAATTCACCAGCGATGTGGCTGTCACGACGGGGCCCACGTTCATCAACGGATCGGCAATCGGTGTTTGGGGCTGGGGCGGCGTGGCCTTCAAGATCAAGTCTTCGCCGATCCAAAGCGTATCGCCTGAGACAATCGGATCGGTGATGACGCCGTTAAAGGCCTGTGTTGGGGCCGCGTCGGCGTGGCGGTGCGATTGGCCGTCCGACGTGAAAGTGAACGCCTGCGATGACTTGTAGTGTTTGGGCCTGCACGGCAGTCCGGTGATGGGATTGGTCCAATCATCGGCAGGCTTGCCAGTCGTGGGGTCGTTCCAGAAGCCCACTTCGACCATTTTCTGGATCAGCGTGCCGTCCGGCTGCATTTCCATGCGGTTGAAACTGAAGCCGTCCACGCGGAAGAACTGCACGGCGGCATCAAGGTTGCGCTTCCCCCATAGCTTGCCGGTGTACCACCACATGGCGGCTTGCCCTTTGGGGGCACCGCGCACGCGGGCATACACGCGCAATTTGTCTTTGGCGAATTTGCTGTCTTGAGCATTTGCAACGGGGATAACCGAGGCCGCCGCAAGACCGGCCATCAAAGAGCGACGTGCAAGTTCGAGCATAGAAGCCTCCGGGGTTAGGATAATGTGCGTTCCAGGAACGCGCGATTGTTCGTCAGCGGCCGCAAATCAGCAGTCTTTAAAAATGCTTTCGCGTCTTTGTCGTCGCGCAAATAGGCATTCAGGAACGCTGTAGACGCACCATTCACAAACGACAACCCTTCGGGATCGGGTTTGCCGCCCGCGCCGTCGCGGCAAATCAAGCCGCCGTAGTAGTGATCGCCCATGGTGATGGATACGGCATACTTTGCTTTACTACCGGCTAAGTCATAAGCACCAATCCGCCAGCGCCACGCGCGTAAAATGCCGTCACCTGTTGCCCCTGGGTCGTTGGTCCCCGATGCTGCCAAGATCGGCACTTTTACATCTGTCCACCGGTCAGCCGGGATGCGGTCCATCTGGCCGGTCCCGTTGTAGGACACCAGCGCTTTCACACGAGCGTCGCCGAAACTCTTGAAGCTTTTATCGGGCATGATAACCGGAAGGCCCGCCATGCACAGCGCGATCCAGCAGCCGAAGGAATGCCCCCCAACCGCTATTTTGTCTTTGTTCAGTTTGCCCGACACACCCGCCGCGGCCGCGATGGCATCAAGGTTGTCGATCACAAACTGCATATCGGCGATGCGCAGGAACAGGATGTCGCCTGGGTTCACGGACCCGAATTTGTAACCGAGCGATTCCGAATCCACATGAGTTGGCTGAATGGTGGCAAAGCCATGCGAAGCCCAGTGGTCGACGACCCGGAAATACAGATCTTTCGACGAC
>JAEUKL010000379.1 GCA_016793005.1 Rhodospirillaceae bacterium
GAGACACGCTTCAGGCCACTGTCGATGACAATCCGCACGCCCTCAATCGTCAAACTGGTTTCGGCAATGGTCGTGGCCAGCACAATCTTACGCGTACCCGGCGGCGAAGGCGCTACGGCCGCGTTCTGATCCTTCCACGACAGCGCGCCATACAAGGGCCGCACGTCCACATCTGGCGGCAGGTTAGCATTATTGAGAGCATCAGCCGTTCGGCGAATTTCCGCTTCCCCCGGCAGAAACACCAGAATGCTTCCTTCGTCAGTGCTGAGAGCCTGACGCACCACTGACGTCACATCTTTGTCGAGCGGGCCTTGCGTCGCTTTGGGTAAAAACCGTGTTTCAACAGGGAACGGCCGGTGTGCGCTTTCGAGCACAGGAGCATCACCGATCAGTTGCGCAACGGGGCCAGTATCGAGAGTGGCCGACATGACGAGCAACTTCAGATCTGGGCGTAAATTACGTTGCACATCTAGCGTCAACGCCAAGCCTAAATCCGTGTCTAAACTGCGCTCATGAAACTCGTCGAAAATGATGGCTGCCACATCGGTCAAATCCGGGTCGTGCTGCAGGCGGCGGTTCAAAATGCCTTCGGTCACCACTTCGATGCGCGTGGCCTTGGAGACTTTTGATTCCAGCCGCACACGGTAACCCACCGTCTCGCCTACCGGCTGGTTGATGGTGTCGGCCATGCGTTCGGCCGCCATGCGTGCGGCGAGGCGGCGCGGCTCCAGCATCATGATTTTGCGGCCTTGCACCCACGGCTGATCAAGCAGCGCCAAAGGAATGCGTGTGGTTTTGCCGGCACCGGGTGCGGCGACAACCACAGCAACGTTGCGCTCACGCAATGCAGCCTGCAAAGGCGCTATCAATGCCTCAATGGGCAGCGAATCAATGGGAAGAGAAGCCGTCAAAACAAAAAGCCCGCGTTATTTCTTCGCCGGTGGCAGTTTATCCTTGCGCGCCTTATCTCTATGCTCTTTTTCGGCCTTCTCTCTGTCGGCTTTTTCCTTCGCGGCCGCAACACGCGCAGCCTCTTCCTGATCTTTGCGCGATTTCATCAGGCTTTTCGACGTATCAAAACGCGTGGCCAAAAATCGGTATGTGCGACCCATCAGATCCTGCACGCGAGCGCCTTGCACGGGAATCAATTCGGACCAGGCACGAACCAGGGGCGTCCACTTCATTTGCAGATAGCGCAGCCGGTCACGTTTGCTGCGGATTTGCTCGATCTGCAAATCAAGGTTACGCATGGCCGTGACGATGTCGCTGGTCTGTGCGTCCAGGTCATCAAAGATCGCCTGATACTCGTTGACGCCCTTGCGCATCAGCATGCGCACACGCTCGACCGTGTCTGCGATACGAATGTCGCCCGCAAACTTGGCGGCGACCTGCTTTAGTTTGACGACAATGCTGGGCACAACATTCAAAGCCTCGCGCAGGGCTTCAATGTAGCAAAACTCGCGTGTCAACAACTCAAGCTTCATCAAAACGGCCTGGGTATCGTCTGCTTTCAGACCGAGCCCAATCGCTGCGGCCTTAAATGCTTCGCGCAGCTTGGCTTTGCTTTCCTTCAGCGACAGGAAGGCGTTGAGCTCCTCGGGTGTCTTCAACACCATGGTCATTTCTTTTTCGATCAAGCCGATCAGCTGTGCTTCCAGGCGCTGACGGGCGATCATTTTGTGCTTGGGCGACACCATCCATGACGAAGAACCGTCCAGAATTTCGTTGGGAATTTTATCGCCGTTACGGATGTCCTCGATGAAGTTCAGCGCCTTAACAACCGTCTTCAACAGCTCGTCGTCGTGGCTGCCGTCTTCAATCGAAAACTGCTTGCGGATGTTTTTCAGGCGCAATTGGCCTTCCATGTCGCCGAGATCAACGACCATGACAGGCTCGTCCAGATTCTCGGGCTTGAAAAACCGGGCCTTGGGAACCTTGAAGACTTTATTTTGAAAGTCGAAGTGTGTGGTCCGCAGCACCGGATCGGCGGCGTTCTCGTCGAATGGCGCGTTGGCAGGCGCGGCCGCCGCAGCCGAGGGTGCTTCCGTCGTCACAAGTCCGTTCCACTTTACCCAATAAACGCCGCCGGGTTGTTCCTGGCTGGCATCTTCTTTGTTGTCGCTTAACTCATATTACGCGGTGCAGAGCGTTCGATGGCAATCATCTTTTCAAGGCCGTGGCGCATTTCCGACATGATGAACTCGGCCTTTTTCGGCGGGCTGCCGACGTTCCGGCGCGGGAATGTCTTGGTCCATGCGTCCATTTTCACGGTCATCGCGCACAGCACACCGCCAATGGTGGTGTGGTACGAGGTAATCATTGCTTCAACCGCGCGGAACCGTTCAGCCGAGATATTGTTCCACATATCTTTGGTGCTGCGGTCAAAGTTCTCGAACCGCATGACGATCGCCGATGTCAGGTTGGTGAACACGTTTTCCATCTGCGTGGCGGTGTTCATGAACATCGGGTTGTTCTTCAGCTGAAAGCTCTTTTTCAGTTCTTTCAGTTCCGACAGGAAATCCTCGATCTGCGTCTGAATCGAGTCCAGGCACTGACGGTAGTAAGACAGCGACAGAAAGATGTCAGCATAGTCTTCCAGGAACTTCGGGATCGCGACGATCTCGATGCCCAGCTTGCTGGCCATCAGGTTCAATTTTTCCTTGGCTTTGCGGATATCGGGGTCGCGGAACAGCTTCACCACGTCCTCGAAGGATTCGATGTTGGCTTCCGAGCCGTACACTTCCATCAGCAAGGGCCGTGTAAACGAACGCATGTAAGACGACAACTGCTTGGTCTTTTCGGGAGACAGCTTCAGGGCGTCCGAGCTGTTGACCGGAATTTCGTTGGCCCGCAGCAGGATCCGCAACGAGTAGACGTCATAGCTGTTGAGCGTCGCCAGCTTCGTCAGCAGCAGGATATCTGGATGCGAGGTGCGGTTGGGATAAAGGTCGCGCGCCACGCCATCAACGTCCTTCTGGCCGGAACCGGCCCCGCCGATGTCTTTGTAAAATTCGATGACGCTTTCCAGCCGCGCGCTTTTGATCATCAGCGCGCGCTTCAGGAACGGGTGCTCGACCGGCATCGTCGACAACGGCAGAATATGCATCGCATCGCGAAGCTTCGCGAGCTCGTCATACTCCTCCATTGATGTTGGTTTGTCCGATGCCATGTTTTCTTGTTTTTATCGGTCCGGCGTCTGTCCCATGAGCGGGCTAGGCTGGCGATAGGCGTGCTTGGTCGCGCCGGCCCATGAACCATATCGGCCAGAACGCGAAAGAATACCGAAATACCCGCGCGACTGAGCAGCGGGCGATAAAAACCTACAAAGGCCCCAACACATACTCAATTTTGTCCTTCAGCGCGTCGGCTGTGAACGGCTTAACGACGTACCCAGAGACACCCGCCGCCGTGGCGGCAGCGATCAACTCTTGGTCGTCTTGCGACGTTACCAGTATGAACGGCGTATCTTTCAACACGCCGTCCTTACGCACCTCTTGCAACAACTCTATCCCCGACACCGGTTCCATCTCCCAATCCGAGAGGACCAGCCCATAAGTCTTTCGGCGCATCATATCCAAGGCTTGCGCGCCGTTCTCCGCCTCATCCACCTGTTTTAGTTCAAACTTCTTTAATAAGTTCTTCATGGTCAGGAGCATGGGCGCAAAATCGTCGACGATCAGGATGTTCATATTCCGGTCGACTGCCATGCTGTCCCTCCGTTAGGGCCCTTATTCGGGTTATAGCCGAGGGGCGAGAACGTGGCGGACCCCAAGCCCCCTCTTTCATCCCGACAATGGTCATTTTCAACCATAGATGTCGGATATTCAAAGAGAATTTGGCGTTTTGGTTCGCCCGCCCGTTCACGCGAGGCGGAGCATAAGGTTTCGCTCAGAGGGACAAAAAGTAGGGTTTAGGAGCGACACGATGACCGACGCGATGGGCTACCGGAAGAAATTCGGGGTTTTAGGCCCCTCCACTAATACAATTGTCCAGCCGGATTTCGACGATTTGCGGGTTCCGGGCGTAACCAACCATTACAGCCGCATTTTCACCCCCAACAGCCGGGCCATCAGCAACGAGACCTTCATGGCCGGCACCCAGAAGATCGCCGAAGGGGTGCTGGACGCCGTGCGCAGCGTCATGACCTGCGAGCCGCACTACATGGTCATGGGCATGTCGGCCATCACCTTCTATGGCGGCGCCAAAGGGGCTGATCAGTTCGAGAAAATGGTCCACGACGAAGCCAAGGTCGGCGTTTCTATCGGCAGTCACGCCTGCACAGCGGCCCTGAAGGCGTATGGGTCCAGCATTAAGCGCATTTCGTTCATGTCGCCCTACTACCCGGTCGCCAACGCCGAAGTCGCTCAGTACTTCAAGGATATGGGGTTCTCGATTGTACGCGACGTGCCGATGCAGGCCCCCAGCTGGACCGGCATCGCCGAGCTGACCACCGACCGTTGCCGCGAGACCATCAAGCACCTTGATGGCCCGGACGTCGACGCCATCGTCCAGGTGGGCACGAACTTAAGCATGATCCGTCTGGCTGCTGCTGCCGAGATGTATCTGAACAAGCCGGTAATCGCCATCAACACGGCCACCTACTGGCACGCGCTGCGCGCCTGCGGCATCAAAGACCAGAAGCAAGGCTTCGGCCGGTTGATGTCGGATTTCTAAAACCTACGGCGCCACACGGCGCCGAATAGGTCGCCAACAGATCCAAGCCGCCACTGCACGCCCGTCAGACTCGGGTTTGGTGGCGGCTTCTTTTTTGCCCAGAACGGACCGCTAGCAAGGCATCGGCGTCACCGCTCTGCGGCTGCCATCGCATTTTCTTCAATGGCCTCGCCGATACGTACCGGACTTGACCTGGGTCAAGGGCGCCTCAGACCCAAGGTTTAAAGTGATCCTGTCGCAACAAAGATGTTTCAGGACGCACAACCATGAATACCGTTTCAAAAATCATCTCAAGCCTTGGCGTATTGGCCTGCATGTCGACCGTTGCATCGGCCCACGCCGAAGAAACCCGCGCCGGCGAGTGGATGATCCGTGGGCGCATAATTTCCGTTCAGCCCGATGAAAGCAGCACGATCAGCGCCATCGGCGGTGCGGCCCATGCCGACAACAGCGTCGTACCGGAAGTGGACTTCACCTACTTCATTACCAACAACATTGCCGCTGAATTAATCGCAGCCGTGACCAAGCACGATGTTGAAGCGCGCGGCACCACACTGGGCCGTGTCGACTTAGGAAGTGCTTGACTGCTGCCGCCGACACTGACGCTGCAGTATCACATCTCGCCGCAAGGGGGCGTTGATCCGTACGTCGGCGTTGGCGTGAACTACACGACCTTCTTTGATGTCAACCGTGGCCCCGCGCCCATCACCGCCATTCATTACGGCGACAGCTTTGGCATTGCCGCACAAGCCGGGATGGACGTGCGATTGAATGAGCGCTGGGTGATGAACTTTGACGTCAAGAAAATCTGGCTAAACACCAACGTCAACATCAACAACGGCGCCATCAAAGCAGACGTCGATCTCGATCCGTGGATTGCCGGCATCGGCTTTGGCTATCGGTTCTAAGATCGCAGTTTTTGACATTACCTTAGGAAACAAGACTCGTGGCATCGCACACCCCGAAATCGCGTACGCGGCCGGCCCGGAAACGGGCGACGCTGCTCCCAACATCCCCCAATCGGCCCGCCCAAACCGTGTGGCTGTTGACCGTAGATGGTGCGAAAGCACAGATCTACGTCATCGCCCCGGTGACGTTCCGGCCGACCGCGCTACGCGATGGCGTCTTCAAACAAAGCAACCGGCCCAGCCGCGCGATCACCAGCGACAAGCCTGGCCATCGCGGCCATGCAGGCACAGGACGGCGGCATAGCCTGAGCCTGCGCAGCGATCCGCACAATCAGGCCGAAACCGCGTTCGTCAAGATGGTGGCGACACACATCAACGCGGCCGCACGCGAGAAGCGGTTCAGCCGCCTGATCGTCGCAGCCCCGCCCAAGGCCATTCGCGACTTACGCGATACGCTGAATGCCGCAACACAGAAGAAAATCGCTGCCGAGATCACCCATGAATGGACGAAACTCGGCGTCCGCGAGATCGAGCGCCGTTTAAAAGCCGCGATGGGACCTGAAGAGTAAGCTTGCGCTATTTTACCGTCGGCAGGGGCAACTCGGCTTCGCCCAAGATGAGGCGCTTGGTGTACTCGGGCGCGATCAGGTGGCAATAGCGTACACCGCGGAACTTTTCGGGCGCCCAGGCAAACAGGATATTGGTCCAACTGACGTACAGCGACTTAGCCAGCACGTGCATCTTCGCCTCGGGCCCACGATAAACGTAGTCGTAATCCGTCACGAAGTTTGAGCCCATGTAGGTGGTCACATCGGGTTCGATCACCACGTTGTCACGTGCAATCTTCAGCTTGGCTTTTTCGTCGTCGGTCAACGCCGCGTATACGGCATCGACCGTGCCGCGATTGATGTCTTGGCACATCTTGTCGCCGGTGGCGGCGTCTTTGCCATAGCGATCCTGCAAATGATCGCTGGTTTTGGTTTTGCATGAAATGCGCAAGGGACGCCCCTCGGCGTCTTTCAGAACAAACTGCGCCAATTCAATCGGGTCGATTTTCAGCTTCGACAGCTTGAAGCCTTCATAATCGTCGTAATTGATATTGTTCACCGCAAGCGTGGTGCCGGTAAGGTCGCGCTGTGCACGCTCGCAAAAGCCCTTGTCCGTCACAGGCATGTCAGCGGCTTGCACCGCGCCGATCACCCCCGCAGCCCCAATCAGCAGCGCAAGCACCATCACGCGATCATTCATAAGCTTATCCCCTGGCCCGTATTCTTGGCTTTAGCTTAGGTTTTCAAGCTTAGGGTTTGATATGCCCCCATGCAACCGACGGAGCCCCACGATCATGACCTCTGACCAAAAAGCGGAGATGAGCCGCAGGCATGCGGTGGCCCTTGGCGCAGCCGCTGCTGTGGCCGCGCATTCTGGCCAATCCGAAGCAAAGGGCCGAACCGAAGCAAAAGCGCTAGCGACGGCATCGGCGAAAGACCTGGGGCTTAAACCCGAAGGCCTGAAATTGTTGGACGCGCGCATGAGCGCGCTGGTCAGCGCGGGCAAACGCGCCGGCATGGTGTATGCGGTGGCGCGCGGCGGCAAGCTTGCCGTCTTGAAAGCCCAAGGCTGGCGCAACCTTGAAAACAAGGTGCCCATGACGACGGATACGATCTTTCGCATTTACTCCATGAGCCGCGCGGTGACCGGCAGTGCTGTGCTGTCGCTGATCGACGATGGTGACCTGAGCCTGGATGATCCCGTGGCCAAGTTCATCCCCGATGTTGCTCACATGCGCGTGATCCGCGAGGTGCTGAACGGCGTGGTCACCGCCACGGCCCCGCAGGAAAGCCCCATGACCATCAGGCATTTGTTCAACTACACCTCGGGCCTGGGGTATGCGCCAGCGTGGCCCACCGGTGTGGGCATTCAGCAGCGCGACATTCTGGCCCTGAACCAGACCACGGCCGAGGGCATTGCAAAGCTGACCAAGTATCCGCTGCTATGGCAGCCCGGCGCAAAGTGGCGATACGGCTTTCATTCCGATGTGCTGGGCCGCGTGGCAGAAGTTGTGTCCGGCAAAACGCTGGCCGACTTGGTGCGCGAACGCGTGACGGCCAAACTGGGCATGACCGATACCGGCTTCTGGGTAGACGCACAGAACCAGCAGCGCTTCGCCGATGTCTACCGCATGGGGCCGGACGGCCGCGGAGATACGTTGGTCAATGGTACGGCGCTGGCCCCACCCTCCAGCAGCTATCTCAACCCGGGAACATTCTTCTCAGGGGGCGGCGGCCTGACCTCGACCGCCATGAACTATCTGCGGTTTGCCGAAATGCTGCGCCAGGGCGGCACGTTGGACGGCGTGAAGGTTCTGAAACCCGATACCGTGAAAGCCATGACCACCAATACATTGACGCCCGCCCAAGGCGGCGAAGTGTACTGGAACGACGAATACGCCATCGACATCTTCAAAGGTTACGGCTGGGGCCTGGCCTTAGGGATCCGCCTGCCCGACGCGCAAGCGCCGACGCCACATACCGTGCCCGGCACAACCGGCGACTTCGGCTGGTACAGCTTGGCGAACTCGGTGTTTTTCGTGGACCCCACGGAAGAGATCAGCGCGGTTGCACTGTGCCATTACCAGGGCCCGGGTGAGCGCGAGATCGGGGCCGCCTTACGGGCGGGTGTTTACGCCATGCTGGGGCGATAGACCGCCTCTGAAATCGACGGTATCCTCATTGCACCCGGCCTGCGGCTTTGTCACGCTGCCTGTGTTCATGCGGGAGGACTTTCATGATGCGTCGTACGCTGACAGCGGTCAGCATTGCTGCCGCTGCTTTTGGATTTGCGATGGAGGCGGCTGCAAAAAACCCGGTGTCGCCCGCGTTTGACGGCAACTACATCCCGCGGGTGAATCCGGTTTCGGCCTTCAGCAAGGCCGACTGCCAGCCGTTCATGGTCGCCCCCTTGACCATCGCGAAAGGCAACCTCGTCAGCAGCGGGGTCGGCGGCCTGTTGAACGGCATCGTGACCACGGACGGATTTGTCACCGGCTACCTGCTTCGGCCCGATAAACCCCGTGTGGTGTTTGAAGGCCGGTTTGTCGATGGCGTGTTCTCCGGGGCCGTCATTGACGCGGCCTGCGCATACACCGTGACGCTGGAACGTGCGCCGTAATACTGCGCGCTAGGCTGAGTGAGAGCGCCTGTTTCTTCATCACCCGACTCGGCTGCCTATAGATCAGGCGATAGCTTTGAGATTGCGCGCACGTGAAGAAATGATTCGTGCAGTTTTTATCTTATAACATATGAGTTTCTATTTATTTGTTTGATGACGGTACGGCCATCGCGAATAAAGCATCGCCGTTATGTTCTGCTGTTACACTTTTTAAGACGTTATCATCATAAGACCATTTACTGCGCTTCAATCCCCCACCCAAGCTGTGGGTGTGGCTATTCGCCACGTAGGGGAACTTAAGCAGATTGAAGCGGGGATACATGAGCAAACATCATATCGGCTATGCGGCCCTTCTTGCGGCGGCGTTCAGTTTCAACATCACGACGGCCTCTGCGGCAGATGAAAAACCGGCTGACAAGGCGCCGGCCAGCAAAGATGCGGCCAGCGATACGGCCTTTCCGGCCTACATGATCGAAGGCATCCCGGATTCCGCGGAAGCCTACTACGCGCCCGACAGCAAACATTTGATCGCCCAGGTGCGCGACAAAGACGCGCTGAAGACATCCATGGGGACTGACGGCGCACTGACGTACATCTACAGCGATGACGGGAAAGAAATCTGGCGCGTCAACGATCACGGCCAGGACGGCTGCTCGTTCTTCTTCCCGGACAACAAACATGTCGTGTTCACGTCCACCCGCGACAACATGGACCTGCCCATCGGCAACTGGTCCGATCAGAACAATTATCCGCAAGGCGCAGAGCTGTATGTTTCTGACCTGAAGGGCGGCAACATCAAACGCCTGACGAACAACAAATACTACGAAGCCGAAGTAGCCGTGTCGCCTGATGGCAAGTGGATTGTGTTCGGCCGCCAGATCGACGGCAACATGGACCTGTGGGTCATGAAGTCCGACGGCACCGGTGAAAAGCAGATCACCTTCACCAAGGATTGGCAGGAAGGTGCGCCCTTCTTCACGCCCGACAGCGAGCACATTGTGTTCCGGGCCTGGCGCAACAGCGAGTACGGCAAGATCAAACCAACCCCTATGACGTTCTTCTCGATCAAGCGTGATGGATCGGATTGGAAGCGCCACACCTACGACCGCGGCATGAACTGGCACCCGTTCCCGGCGCCGGACGGCAAGCACTTTGCCATCATCAAGGCTGTAGGCCCCACCGATTGGGAGGTCTTCATCGATGACATTTCCACGGGCGAGTCAAAACGCCTGACGTTTAAGGGCGGCTTTAACGGCATGGCGCACTTCTCGCCGGACGGCAAAAAGCTGGTGTGGTCGCGCTCGACCGGCCCGGGCTTTATGTCGGGAATTCGCACCTTCGTGATGGACGTATCCTCCATGAAGCTGGGGCCTGAGAACTACGTGAAGTTCGACCCCAAGTGGGGCGAAGCCATGCAGCCTGACGAAGCAGATAAGGACCTGAAGAAAAAAGCCGAAACCGCGCCTGTAAAGGCCGGTGGGTAAAAGGCTACTGTTGGTCTAATGTTCAGTCACCCTCGGGGCGACCCCGAGGGTGATTTATCCAAACTGCGTGGGGGCGCTGAATGGAACAGGCAACAAACGGGGCGGCATTGCTGTCGCGCAGGTTTGCGTTAGGGGCAGCGGCGACAACGGCGCTGGCACCCTTTGTTGCGGCGCCCGCCGCAGCTGCTGAGGCCCCTCCCAAGCTGACAACTGATGAGCTTTTGAAGCAGTTGCAAGCATTCTTGGATGACAAAGGCTTCCTGACGGGTGATGCAATCACCGGTCGCTACCTGCCGCGCCGTCCAAAAGAAAAACCCCTCGCCGTTCTGCGCCCGACCACCACGGCGCAAGTCTCAGGCATCATGAAGCTGTGCCACGCCGCCCGCCAACCCATCGTGCCACAGGGTGGCAATAGTGGTTTGGTGAGTGCCACTATCGCCAACACAGCCGAGATCATCCTTTCGCTGGAGCGGATGGATCAGATTGAGGATTTGAACGCCGACAACCGCACCATGACAGTCGGTGCCGGCGTTGTACTGATGAACGCGCAAACTCACGCGGCCGAACACGGCTTCCTGCTGCCCCTTGATATGGGGTCGCGCGGCGAGGCCACCATCGGCGGCATGACCTCGACCAATGCCGGCGGCTACCAAGTCGTGCGCTACGGCATGACGCGCGAAAGTGTCTTGGGCCTGGAAGCCGTGCTGGCCGACGGCACCGTGATCACGGCCATGAACCGCATGATCAAGAACAACGCCGGCTTTGACTTAAAGCACCTGTTCATCGGCACGGAAGGTTTATTGGGCATCGTGACCCGCGTCGTGCTGCGCTTGCGTGCGCCGCAACCCGACGGGCTCACCGCGCTGGTGGCCGTCGAGCATAACGAGGGCGTGCCGATGCTTTTGCGGACCCTTGAACGCAAACTGGCCGGACAATTGACCTGCTTTGAGATCATGTGGGCTAACTACGACAACTTCGTGCGTAAGTATGCGCCGCATCTGGTGTCGCCGCTGAAGGCCGGCTTTCCGTACTACGTCATCGTGGAAGCCACCGGCAATGACCCGGCCAGTGATCGCGTGCGCGTTACCAAAGTCATCGCCGAACTGCGCAAAGAAAAACTGATTGCCGCTTCGTCCATTGCACAAGACAAAGAGCAACGCGACGCGATCTGGGCTTTGCGCGAACAGGCCGGTGCCGCATTCGTGGATTTGGGCCCCTTCTGGGGCTATGACATTTCGCTGCCCGTCGGCGACATGGCCCCTTATGGCTTGCGCGTGAAAGCCGAGGTTGAAGCCGCGTACCCCGGCGCGCACATGCTGCTGATGGGGCACGTGGGTGACGGCAACCTGCACATTGTCGCAGCCCCCGGCAGCCGCGACCCCGCCGTGAAAAAGAAAGTGGACGATATTGTGTACGGTGCAGTACGCGACTTGGGCGGCTCGGTCTCGGCCGAGCACGGCATCGGATTAGAGAAAAAAGCTTACCTGGCTTGGTCGCGGTCTCCTGAAGAAATCGCGCTGATGCATACGCTGAAACAAAGCATGGATCCGCTGAACCTGCTCAACCCGGGCAAGACGCTATGATTGCCCGGCGCGGCCTGATTGTCGGCGCGAGCGTATTGCCTTTCGTTCGATCAGCGTTTGCGCAAGACGCCTACAAAGCCCCCGCGTCCGAACACGCACTGAACCTCGTCAACCTGCTGGAGTTGGAGCAGCAAGCCAGTAGCGTCTTGACGCCAGGTGCGTTCGGCTACATCGCTGGCGGTGCGGGCGATGAATGGACACTGCACGAAAACCGCCGCGCCTTCGATGACACTCAAATCATCCCGCGTCGTTTGGCGGGGTTTGGCCTCCCCGATCTTTCAACCACCGTGCTCGGCGCGAAAATGGCGCTGCCGGTCATTATCTCGCCCATGGCGGGACAAGGCTTGGTCCACGTCAGCGCCGAAGCAGGGACGGCCAAAGGCGCCGGCCTGGCGGGTGCTGTGTTCTCGGCCCCCACGATGTCGAATGTCACGCTGGAAGACATCGCGCGCGCGACCCAAGGGCCCAAGTGGTTCCAGCTTTACTACGCAAAAGACCCGGGCCTGAACCGCGCGTGGATCAAGCGCATCGAGGCCGCAGGTTACGGCGCCATCATTTTCACCGTCGATCTGGAATTTCCCGGCAACCGTGAAGCCGACCGGCGCAATAACTTCAGTTTCCCCACATCACTGCCGTTCGCGAACCTGGACGGCCCGGCCCGCGATGGCGGCTTCGGCGGCTTACGCGATGTAGTGAAAGGAAACCTGAGTTGGGACGACTTAAGCTTCCTGCGCAAGGAATCCAAATTACCCATCATCGTGAAAGGGATTCTGTCGCCCGCCGATGCCAAACTGTGCGTCGAACGCGGGGCCAGCGCGGTTCAGGTCTCGAACCACGGGGGACGGCAGTTGGATGGCGTTCAAGCCGCCATTCGCGCCCTGCCCGCCATTGTGGACGCCGTGGGCTCGCAAGTGCCCATTATTATGGATGGCGGCATCAGACGCGGCATTGATGTGTTTAAGGCTCTTGCGCTCGGGGCCAGCGCCGTGGCCATCGGCAGGCCAGCACTTTACGGCTTGGCCCTGGGCGGGGCCGCAGGCGTGAAAAGCGTGCTCGACAAACTGAAGGCTGAACTGATGCTGGCCATGAAACTGTCCGGTTGCGCGTCTATCGCTGGCATCACCCGAGCACACGTCACGTAGCGCGCAGACCTAAACCCCAAGACATAACCCCTAAGACCTAGGGCGTTTTCATCCACCTAGCGGGGGCCGCTTGTGCGATGATATTGACCCTGCATTGCCATAGAGTATCCCGGCAGCACGGCCTTGTTCTCGGCATAGTTTGGAATTCACTCCATGAAACTTTCCCGTCGCGGCATGATTCTTTCCGGCATAGCAGCCACCGGCGGCCTGGCGGTCGCCTACGGCATGAATGCCCTGGATGACGGCGATGCCCGCGCCAAGTTTCGCGCTTCGACGCCGGATCAGTTTGTGCTGCACGCCTATGTGAAAATTGCCACCGACGGCACGATCACCATCGCCGTCCCGCAAGCCGAGTTGGGCCAAGGGGTGACCACCGCGATCCCGATGATGATCGCCGAGGAACTGGACGCCGACTGGGACACGGTAGAATACGAACTGGCACCGCTGGACAAAGCCTACGGCAGCTACGCCATGGCCGAGATGACGCGCATTTTCATGCAGCCCGGTGTCGTGGCCAGCACGGCCCGTTGGGCACTATGGCAGGCCAGCCCCATGATCGGACTCATCTTCACAGGTGGTTCAAGCGCGGTGTTCGGCAACTACGAATTCTGCCGTACGGTCGGCGCCACGGCACGCGCCATGCTGATCAAGGCTGCCGCCGCAAAATTGAATGTGCCTGAAAGCGAACTGAGCACGAAATTAAGCCGCGTCATTCATGAAGGTTCTGGCAAATCGCTGGGTTACGGCGAACTGGCCGAAGCGGCCGCGCGGCTGTCGCCGTCTGAGGTTGCTGCCCGCAAAACGCTCGACCAGTTCAGCATCATCGGCCAGCCGAAGCACCGCCTGGATGCGGCAGAAAAAATCGACGGCTCGGGCCGCTATGGCATCGATGTGAAACTGCCGAACATGGTGTATGCGACCGTGCGCCAGAGCCCTGCTTTCAAAGGCACGGTGGCATCGTTCGACGTTGAACGCACCAGAGCACGTAAGGGCGTGATTGATGCGTTCCAGATCACCCCCGACACCGTGGCCGTGGTCGCCGAGAACACGTGGCTGGCCCATCAGGCTGCACGCGACATGGCCGTGACATTCACGCCGCCGTCAGGGCCCGCTTACGATTCGACGCTGGCCGTGGCCGAGTATCCAAGCCTGTTTGATCCGGCCAACCCTTCGGTCTTGCGTGAGGACGAAGGCTTTGGCGAGGCGATGAAAGCGGCCGTCACAAAAGTCGAGGCTGTTTATGAAACACCGCACCTCGCACATCTGTGCATGGAGCCGATGAACTGCACGGCCTTGTATGAGCCGGCAGCCGACGGCAAACCTGAAAACGCAAAAATCACGGTGTGGTCGCCCAGCCAGTCGATCACCTTCACCAGTTGGAACGCTGCGCGCATTACAGGCGTCCCCGCCGGCAATGTCACCGTACACGCGACACTGATGGGCGGTGCCTTCGGGCGGCGCGCCGATATGGATTTCGTGAGGCAGGCCGTCGCGATTGCCATGAAAGTTCCAGGCCGCCCGGTGAAGATGACCTGGAGCCGCGAAGAAGACGTACAGCAAGACACGTATCGCCCCGCCAATGCCGCGCGGTTTCGCGCCGGCCTGGATGCGAGCGGCAACATGACCGCGCTTGATTTCATCACTGTCGGCAAAACAGTCAGTTGGGATTACAACCAGCGCAACCAAGGCCCCTTCAACACCAAGCCGCGCGATGACAACGGCATGGTGATGCCGATGGTGGCCACACACTATGCGTTTCCGAAAATGCGTCTGGCTTCAAACCCGCAAGATAATTCGGTGCCGTCGGGAAATTGGCGCAGCGTCACCATGTCGCACAACGGGTTTTACCAGGAAGCCTTCCTGGATGAAGTGGCCGAAGCCGCCGGGCAAGATCCGGTTTCGTTTCGCCGCACGCTCTTGAAGGACAAGCCCAAGCATTTGGCGATCTTGGATGCGGTCGTTGAGAAATCCGGTTGGAACACCCCGCTGGCGGCTGACCCCAACGGAGGCAAGCGCGGGCGCGGCATTGCGGCGCTGGAAGCGTTCAATTCAATCATCGCGCAAGTGGTGGAAGTGACCATTGCGCCCAACGGCGCACTGAAGGTGGACCGTGTCGTCAGTTGTGTCGATCCGCATACGGCAGTGAACCCCAACATCATTGCGGCCCAGATCGAAGGCTCGGTAATTGATGCACTGTCGGCAGCACTTTATGGGCAGATTGATGTGAAAGCCGGCGCTGTGGTGCAAAGCAATTTCAGCGACTACCGCCTGGTCAAATTGGCGGAAGCACCGGCGCAGGAAACCTATGTCCTGCCTGGTGGCGGCCATCCGGGTGGCATGGGTGAAGTAGGCGTGCCGGGCGTTGCCCCAGCCCTGACTGCTGCGATTTATGCGGCAACCGGCAAACGGATCCGCAAACTGCCCATCGCGCTGTCTGAAGTTGTGTCGGTGTAAACAAAAAAATCTAGCGCAATAAAAAAGGGGAGAAGCCCTGCGCTTCTCCCCTTTTATTTTTTAATGCACACGCTGTGTTAGGTGCGACGCGCGGCCAACTCTTCGGCCTTCACTTTAGATTTCTGGTGCGACGGTGTTTTGACCGCCAGGAACGCCGCCACGCACACCGCAACGCCAACCAGGGTCATTTCCAGACCGAAGTCTTGCGGGTGTTCCCAGAACTCGGTGAACAGGTGCCAGCGGCCCGCGATCTCAACGCTGTTCCAGCAGATGATGGCGGTCGGGATGCCATAACGAATGGCGGTCGTGACCTTCCAGAACTTCATCAGACGCTGGAACAGGTAGATGCCCCAGGTGGTATTCACCAAGAAGATGCCGTAGGTAACGGGGTGACGGTCACCCAGGATATTTTCATCATAGATAAACAGCAGCACCAGATAGCAGAACCAGATGACTTAGATGGTTTCAAAAGACGTGATGCCGGCGAAGTTACGTTCGTGATCCGGATTGGGTTTGCCGGTGCGTAAGCCCAGGTTGCGCTGGAACCACAGGAACATGTTGCACTTCGATTCCTTGTTCATCAGGAAGTATACCAGCGTCGACATCAGCACGCCCACCGACGACATCATCACCAGGTACTCAGCTTTGGTGGCAATCGCACCGGGGACGGCTTTGTCCATCAGGTCGGGCACACTCAAGAAGTTCGCATTCCAGACGAAGGCGAATTCGACCCAGCCGGTCCACAGGAAGGTGCCGGCCCAGAAGCCGTACCACGTGGCCGACACTTCATTGTTGTTGCGCATGCCCAGAAACAGCAGCACTGCCCCGAACAGGCCCATGCCGAAAGCGCTTTGGTAGACGTATTCCTCGCCGAACACGTTCTCCATGGCGATCATCACGGTGTGGCCCAAGGCCTGCACCACGAAGACGATCACGAAGGCCAAAAGGCCCACGAACGGCGGACGGTAAAGTAGGCTCATCACGCCGCCTTGGGAGGCGGCCGGTGCGGTTGTTTCACTCATCAGGGTCTCCATTGAACTGATGAATAATCATACCACCGTATATGAGTTTACGAATCTGCAAATTCGCGTGAGCACGAATATAGAACAGGCCTAAAAGTTTTGTTCGAAACTTTGATGCATTTTCCAACACAACATAACGATTTGTATGATGGCGGAAATATTCGAGAACAGAATAGAACCCTATTGTTCTGCGGAAAAAACGATGCCGCACTTCAGAACGGCGAATCTTGGCACTGTCCGCATCCATTTAAAGACGCACGGCTCTGTTCGCCCATGCATGCGCAGCGCAATAAAATCAGTGCTGTAGCGTTAACGCTAAGGCACGGTACGCATTCGTTAGTTGCGAGACAAAATTATCGTTCGACGTCAGCGAAGGCGGAAACACGGCTTGCAGCCTGAAAAATATCGGCACATCTCCATCATCACCGACACAACTGCGCCCGAGAGCCGCAAGTTCGTCCGCAAGCGGATCAACAATCGCAATATTGGCCGTGGCCTGGCGCCGCACAAACTGCATCCACGCCGCCAGCGACACCGCCAACCTTTCAGTCGAACGCCCTACGGCCAGCGCATCAATAATGGTCGGAACAATCCGCACCGGTAATTTCTGCGAGCCGTCCCAGGCAATCTGCAACAGTTTGTGGCGAATAGCGGGGTTGCGAAAGCGCATCCGCAAATCAGCCGCATAGCGACGCACATCAAAGCCTGGAGGGGCTTTCAAGGTTGGTAAAATGTCGTCATCCATCAGCGCCGTGATATGGCCCGCCAGATCCGGATCATTCATGGCCTCGGCCACAGTCTCAAAACCGCGCAAAGCACCCATATAGGCCAACGTTGAATGCGCGCCGTTCAGAAGACGCAGCTTTGCCTGCTCGTAAGCCCGAACGTCCGACGTGATGACCACACCCACATTGCGCAAAGATTCGTCCACGGCACCAATGGTGTCGTCCACCACGAACTGCGTAAATGGTTCACGTTGGATTGGCCATGCGTCCTCCATGACCAACGCTGCACGAACCTCTGCACGTAGGGCGTCATCGGTGGCCGGCGTGATGCTGTCAACCATGGTGCGCGGAAACGATATGGCTGCGGCGATCCACTCCACCAAGTCTGGCGCAATGTGCCGCACCATTGTCAGCACGGCGTTCTTCAAGCGCACACCATTGTCGGCCAGATTATCGCAGCTGACGATAGGCACAGGCCCGACCGCGCGGCGCACGCGCAGCGCCTGCACCAGCCAGCCGACCAGGCTGCGCGGAACGGCAGGGTTCGCAAGGTCATGGCGGATGTCAGTGTGGTTGAGGTCAAGCGCCCCCGCCGCATCAAGGCAGTAGCCCTTCTCGGTGACGGTCATGGTAATAAGCTTCAAACCTGGATCAGCCACCCGCGCCATCACGGCTGCATGCTGCTCAGGGCCGACCAACACCTCACGCAGGGCCCCGATGACACGGACCTGCGTCTGGGGCCCCTTCTCGACTAACGTATAAAGCCCGTCTTGCGGCAGCAGCGCATCGCGCACACCGGTGCTTTTTAAAGAGACCGCGCAAATACCCCATCCGGGCTCGCGTGCCAGCAATTGGTCAAAATAGTCGGCCTGATGCGCGCGGAAAAAAGCGCCTGGCCCAAAATGCACAACGCCGATAGCCATCTGTGCCGGGTCATACCCTGGGCGGATAACGCGCACTGGCAGTGCGCCTAAAGTGGGCAACGACAATCTCGTCAAAGTGTCACGCCTGTTTTCCACAGCGCGATTTCGCGTTCGCCGTTCTGTTCGGCGCGCGTTTGCTGTCCGGATGCCGTGTCGATCACCAGAGACAGCAATTCGGCTGCGGCATCATCCATGGGCTGGCCCTCAACAATGCGCCCCGCGTTGAAGTCGACCCACTTGGGCTTACGGACTGCCAAATCAGAGTTGGTGGCGATCTTCAGCGTCGGTGCCGGAAAGCCTAAGGGCGTGCCGCGACCGGTGGTGAATAAAATGACAGTGGCGCCTGCGGCCGTCAGTGCGGTTGATGACACTGAATCATTACCCGGCGCTTCCAACAGCGCCAAGCCATGATCTTTGGCTTGCGCCCCGTACTTCAGCACTTGCGTCACTGTGGCATGGCCTGCCTTTTGTACCGCCCCGAGTGATTTTTCTTCCAGTGTGGTAATGCCGCCAGCAATGTTTCCAGGCGACGGGTTCTCGTGCACGGGCTGGCCGTGATCGATGAAATATCTTTTAAAGCCGTTGGTGACATCGACGATGCCATCAAACACGGCGCGCGACGCTGCGCGTTGCATCAACAGATGTTCTGCGCCGAAAATTTCAGGAATCTCCGTCAGGATCGGCGTGCCGCCCGCCCCCGCAACGGCATCGGCCACGCAGCCCACGAGCGGATTGGCGGTGACACCACTTAAGCCGTCCGAACCGCCGCACTTCACACCGATGACGAGATCCGACAGCGGGCTGGCCTCACGTTTGTCGCGCGCGGCCACCGCCACCAAGGCTTCCACATGCCGCATAGCCGTGTCGAACTCATCACCGCTCTCTTGTGCACTCATGGTGCGCAGGCGCTCCGGGGCAACGCCCTCAACCGCACTGGCCAGCACATCGAGCTTGTTGCTCTCGCACCCAAGGCCAATGATCAACACGCCGCCAGCATTGGGATGGGCTGCCAAGCCCGCCATGATGCGGCGCGTATTGTTCAGATCATCACCCAACTGCGAGCAGCCGAACGGATGAGTAAAGGCATAAACGCCATCCACCTGCCCTTTATAAAGTTCAGACGCAGCCGCTGCCACACGCTGCGCCGTGCGCGCCACGCACGCGACCGTGCTGAGAATCCAGATTTCATTGCGCGTCCCCACCCGGCCGTTGGCACGGCGGTATCCCATAAATGTCTTCGTGCTGATGGGCGTAACTTTTGCCGCAACAGGCGCGTATACATAACTGAGTTCGCCGCTGAGTGCCGTGACCAGGTTGTGACTATGCACATGCGCGCCAGCCTTGATGTCGTGCGCCGCCACGCCAATAGGCCAGCCGTACTTCAGCACCTTCTCGCCCTTGGCCATATCACGCAGCGCGATTTTATGACCCGCCGGGATCGCCTCCGCCGCTGTCAATCCGGGGCGCGCATCGTCACCGGGCGCAAGGTTTTGCAGCACCACGGCCACGGTATCGGCAGGGGCAATCTGGTGAATCTTGGGCGTCATCAATGCGTTGCTTTATCCAGCCACGGCTCTCTATCAGCCTTATGATGCTGGTATGGTAACCGGTGTCAGGATAAGCTTCAATCAACCCGTCAGTTCCGCAACCCCGCACGGTCATGCCGAAGAAAATTCACCTGTCCGACAACCGCTTGTTCCCGGCCGAGCCAGCCATCCGCGGTATTGCGCGGCGTCTGTTTGCAGCCACCGAGAACCTGCCGATCATCAGCCCCCACGGCCACACCGACCCGGCTTGGTTCGCCACCGATGCGCCCTTCGCCAACGCCACCGATTTGCTGCTGGCCCCGGATCATTACCTTTATCGCATGCTCTACAGCCAAGGCATTGCGCTGGATGACTTGCGCGTCCCCTCACGTAAAGGCGAAAGCAAAACCGACCCACGCAAAGCGTGGCGGCTGTTCGCATCGCACTTCTATCTGTTTCGCGGTACGCCCTCGTGGTTGTGGCTGAACCATGTGTTCGCCGAGGTATTTGGCTTCGACGACGTGTTATGTGCCGAAACGGCCGACGCCTACTTCGACGGCATCAGTGCGGCGCTGGCAACACCTGCGTTCAAGCCGCGCGCACTGTTC
>JAEUKL010000416.1 GCA_016793005.1 Rhodospirillaceae bacterium
CTGCTGGGCTCGATCAAACTGCTGCAAGCAACGCCGATTTTCATGGGGCTTGCCGGTGCTGTGTTTTTCCATCGGCTGGGGCATGACGTGAACCCGGCCATCGCCGTGATCTATGCCCAGTACCGGTTTGATTGGAACGAACAAAGCGTCGGCTTCATGCTGGGGGGCGTCGGTGTATCGGCCATGATCGTTCAGGCGTTGCTAGTGGGGCCGGCGGTCAAAAAGCTGGGCGAGCGGGGCGCGCTGACGGTTGGGCTATCATGCGGGGCCTTGGCGCTGACCATTCACGGCTTGGCGCCGGTCGGGTGGATGTATCTGTTGGGCATTCCGTTTGGGGCACTGTACGGCCTGAGTGGGCCGGCGATGCAGGGCATGATTACGCGCCACGCGGGCGCATCGGATCAGGGCAAAGTGCAGGGAGCGTTCTCCAGCGTCGCGGCGATTGCCACGATGATTGCGCCGATTTTGTTCACGCAAACATTTGCGCTAGGTATTTCGGTGACTGATTGGCCATATGCGGCCGGCTTGCCGTACATCATCGCGGCCGTCGCAATCTTGGTGGCGCTGGCTTTGGCGTTAAGGGGCACACGAACCGAAAAGGCTGCCACATGAGCAAAGCACCGGCGTCTGGCTATTCGGGCACACCCTTGGCGAAGAAACTGGGCTTCAAGCCGGAAACGATTGTGGCACTGATCGGCGCGCCCAAATTTATGGCTGACGTGGTGAAAGAGGCGGGCGCAACGTTGAAAGCGGCCAAGACCGCTCAGGCTCTTAAAGGTCCTGTCGCCGCCGTTCATTTGTTTACAGACAGCGCGGCAGTGCTGGCAGCAGCATTACCTGTGATGATGTCCGCCATTGCTCGTGACGGCATGATCTGGATCAGTTGGCCCAAGAAGGCCTCGAAAGTTCCAACCGACATCACCGAAGACACGATCCGCAAACACGCACTCCCCATCGGCCTTGTGGACGTGAAAGTGTGCGCCGTGGACGATATATGGTCTGGGTTGAAACTGATGATCCGCAAAGAGAAGCGCTAAAAGGCGAAACGCTAAACGTTGATCTCGCACCATACCGGCGTGTGGTCCGAGGCTTTTTCCTGGCCGCGCGGATTTTTATCGATGCCGGCATTGGTCAGGCGATCCGCCGCTTGCGGTGAACACAAGATGTGGTCGATCAGAAAGCCGTGATCCTTCTGCCAGGCGCCTGCTTGGTAATCCCAGAACGAGTACATGTGGTCCTGGGTGTGGAACGAGCGCAAAGCGTCCGTCAGGCCTAAGTGCAGAATAGCGCGGAAGTTGGCACGGCTTTCGGGCTGCATCAGGGCATCGTCTTTCATGGCGGCGACATTCCACACATCGCCGTCCGTGGGGATGACGTTGTAGTCACCGCCCCACAGCGCAATCTCATCGTTGAAAAGTTGTTGTTTGATGTGCGCGCGCAGGCGCTGCATCCAGTTCAGCTTGTACGTGAACTTTTCGGTCCCAACCGGGTTGCCGTTAGGCAGATAGATCGAAGCCACACGGACGCTGCCGTAAACGGTGCCTTCGATATAACGGGCTTGCACGTCGGTATCATCACCAGGAAGCCCGCGCGCCACATCTTCAATGGGTGACTTCGATAGGATCGCAACGCCGTTGTAGGTCTTCTGGCCATGGGTGGCGATGTTGTAGCCCGCGTCCTCAAACTCCATGCGCGGGAAACCGTCGTCCATGCATTTTATTTCTTGTAGTAGGACAACATCAGGCGCGAACTCTTTCAGCCACACCAAAAGGTTGGGTAGGCGCGCTTTCACAGAGTTTACGTTGAAGGTTGCGACCTTGATCTTGGGCATCGGGCAACAACTCGCTGCTTGATGTGCATACAATCTTTCTGGTTGAGACGTTGTAGCACACTCGCGCCCGCACTCGGTTGGGATTTTTTTTCACCTAATAGCTGCTGCGTCATGATTTTAAATGTTACGCGCTCGAATACATTTTAATGCAGCAGGTTGATCTGATATCATAACCTCGAGTTGGGGGTACCGATGCAGCGCGAATTTTTAAGGCGGCCAGTCTTGCTGGCTGCTGTTTCTTTTTTTGTGTTAGCCCAAAGTGCTTATGCGCAAACGAGTGCACTGGAAGAAATCATCGTTACGGCGCGTCAGCGCAGTGAAAGCCTCCAAACGATCCCGCTCAGTATTGTGGCCTATAACGCCGATGACATGACGGCGGCTGGCATCAGGCACTTAGGTGATCTGGCTCTGCAATCCTCGGGCATTCAGTTCGACCCCAACATGTCGGGCACTCAGGCCGGGCGTTTGAACGGCCAGATCCGTATGCGTGGGGTTGCGGCCTTGCAGCCCTTGGCGCACTTGCAAACCACAGCGCTGTTTGTCGACGGCATTTATGCGTTGGGCGGCGCGCAAGTGCTACCGCTGCATGATCTTGAGCGCGTTGAGATCATCAAAGGTCCGCAATCGGCCTTCTTCGGGCGAAATACGTTTGCGGGCGCGGTGAATTACATCACCAAAAACCCGAAGCTAGATGATTTTGAAGGCCAGTTGGATGCGTCGGCCGCCACATACGATCAGTACGATGTGAGCGCGCAAGCGACCGGGCCCATTATGCAAGATAAACTGGGGTATCTTGCCAGTATGCGCCTTTACAGCAAAGGTAGCATGTTCACGGCCACAGATGGCGGCGCCTTGGGCAAGCAATCGTCGAAGTCGGCGTCGCTGGCGTTACTGGCCAGGCCCAGTGATACGTTTGATGTGAAACTACGGGCCTTTTATCAAAAAGACGATGACGGGCCGGCGGCGGAAGGTTTCATTCGCGGACGCACGACCGACACGTGCGACGGCAAGACCGTGCAAGGCCGTGCGCTGGATGGCTCCGCCGTCACATTGCGGCCTAAGAATTTTGTCTGCGGTCGGATTCCGCAAATAGGCGAGGTGGGCGCGCCGCTGATCTCCACCAACACGAGCCTGCGTCCGCAATTGTTTGCGCTGGTGCGGCCCGGCATCGATGGTGAAACGGGTAATGCCATCACGCTGCCGGCGGCGCGGCCCGACTTTTTGATCCAGCAACTGATCAATCGCAAATACATTGCGGGCGTGCCCACACTTGAGGGCTTTGGGATGGAACGTGAAACGTTGCGCACATCGCTGAACGCCAACTGGCAGTTCGCCGATGGGTACACGGCGACACTTACCGCCGGTTACAACGATATGCGCACGAACTGGCTGGTGGATTTCGACCACACCGATGTTGAAAGTTGGTGGTCGGCAGACCCGCAAACTGGCAAAGACACCAGCGTTGAACTGCGTGTCGCCTCGCCAGAAGATAAACGTTTCCGCTGGTTGGCGGGGGGCACGTACTACAAACAAACGTTCATCACCAGCGGCGCTGGTGGGTTGCTGGTCAGCGCGTGCTTTGCGACACAGTTTACCGGCAC
>JAEUKL010000013.1 GCA_016793005.1 Rhodospirillaceae bacterium
GTTGGCATATCTATACCGTCGCGCCCGATGGAACAGACTTAAAGCAGCTTACATCTGGCAGCTTCGATGAACGGGAGCCAGCCTGGTCGCCCGACGGTAAGTGGATCGCGTTCTCGTCCGATCGCGACGGCACCTATGCCATCTGGGTGATGGCGGCTGATGGTTCGGAAGAGCCGCGATTGCTGACCATCACACCGTCGAACGAATTTGCACCCACGTGGTCACCCGATGGAAAAAGAATCGCCTACGTATCTGACCGCCCCGATAACGCGGGCATTTATTCCATCAGCTTCGAAGGTGTAGCCGAGCGGATGATGGCACCCGTCACGGGTGCCATCGCTGGGCCGTCGTGGAGCCCCAATGGCAAGTCCATCGTATTTGTGGAGACAACACGCGGTGGTGCCCGCCTGAAACTGATGGATGCCTCAAGCACCATTGTGACGGACCTGAGTGCCGCAACAGAAGATGTGTTTCCGTTCCGGCCCGCGTGGTTGAAGGACGATGTGGTTTACACTGCCGATGCTGCCATCAAGCAGCTACCCATTAAACAAGCAAGTGTGACGAAGGCGAAAGCGAAGCCCAAAACCATTCCCTTCAAAGCCACAGTTGAAATCGCGCGCGAGACCTACACGCGCAAAACTTATGACTTTACCTCCACACCGCCGCGCCCCGTAAAGGGTTTGCGCGGCCCGCAAATTTCGCCCGACGGCAAGCGCGCCGTGTTTACAGCGCTCGGCGATCTGTGGCTGGCGGATGTGACGCGCGCGAGTACCAAGCCGCAGCAACTTACGAACGATGCGTTTGTAGACTACGACCCGGCGTGGTCGCCCGACGGCAAGGTGATTGCCTTCGCGAGTGATCGCAGCGGCAAAACAGAAATCTGGCTGCGCGATCTGAAAGCCAACACCGACCGCCAGCTTACAAACCTCGACGGCGAAGTGCAGAAACTGGTGTGGTCGCCGGATGGGAAAAGGATTGCCTTCTACAGAGCCGGTGGCTTGTCGGGGTTGGCCGGCGGCACGCTGCACACGGTGGATGTGGCGACCAGCGAGGTAAAACAAATTCGCCCCAACATCTGGGCACCAAGTGCCATTAGCTGGTCGCCCGATGGTATGCACATGGCGCTTTCGGCACTTGCGCCTGGCTCTTCGCGGTTCCGCGAAGGCTTCAGCCAGTTCATGATTATCGCGGTCGATGGTGACGCCAAGAAAGACCAGTTTGAAACGCCGCACCCGGACCGCTCGCTGGCTATGCGCGGCGATGATGGCCCCATGTGGTCACCCGACGGTAAATCATTCGCCTACGTGTTCGATGGTCGCCTGTGGACAGTGCCCGTCACAGCCGAAGGCGAAATTGCAGGGCCCCCGGTCCGCATGAACGAACACCTGACGGAAGCGCCAAGTTGGGCTGCCGACAAAACGCTGTTCTACGTGGCGACGGATCGCTTCACCAAGATCACGCCCACGAAGAAAGGCGCCTCCAAGCCGCAGGACGTTCACCCCAACTTCACCTACACCCTCGACATTCCGAAATCCAAGTACGTGCTGCGCGTGGGCAAGCTGTTTGATGGCGTGAAAGAGACGTACGCCGAAAATGTCGACGTGCTGATTAGCGGCAATGTCATTGAATCGATTAGCCCACGCCAAGATTGGCCGACGGCCATGAAGATTGTCGACGTGTCGGACAAGGCCGTCATCCCCGGCATGATGGAATCCCACACGCACCAAAGTATTACCTTCGGCGAACGTTTGGGGCGCTTGTGGTTGGCGATGGGTGTGACATCAGTGCGCGAGCCTGGCTCTGATCCCTACGATGCGCTGGAACGCCGCGAGGCGTGGGCGAGCGGTAAACGTTTGGGCCCGCGCGAGTTTTATGCCGGTGCGCTCACGGATGGTTCTCGGGTTTTCTATGGCTTTGCCAACAGTGTGACGACGCCGGAACACCTTGAGCTTGAGATGGTGCGCGCGAAAAAGCTCGATTTTGACATGATCAAAACCTACGTGCGCATGCCCGACACCATGCAGCAGACCATCGTGGCCCGCGCGCACGAAATTGGGATACCTGTGTCGAGCCACGAGATTTATCCGGCGGTGGGTTACAACGTCGATGCCGTGGAGCATTTGAAGGGCACATCGCGGCGTGGCTTCTCGCCCAAACAGTCCGAGCTTGGGTATTCGTACAACGATGTGATCGACATGCTCTCGCGTACGGGCATGACGGTGACGCCGACGATTGGTTTATCCGGCGGGCTGATCCTCAACACACTTAAAGACGCCACGCTGTTCCAGCATCCGGTCTACACGGCGATCTACACCGAGGAAGAACGCAAAACCACGGCGGCGTTCTCTGAACGCTCGCGTGCGAACTTGGCCGCGTTGGATCGCAACGTCGGCGCCATGCAGCGGGCCATCAAACAAATCGTCGATCAGGGCGGGCGCATCACCGCGGGCACCGACAGCCCGTTCATGCCCTATGGGTTCAGCTTCCAGGTGGAACTTGAACTTTACGAAGAAGCGGGGCTGACGCCGTACCAGGTGCTGCTCTCGGCCACCGCCTGGCCCGCCGAGCGTTTGGGGCTCTCGCCGCATTTGGGCACGCTGGAGCCAGGCAAGCTTGCTGATCTGGTTGTCGTCGACGGCGATCCCTTGGCCCGGATCAAGGACTTACGGAACATCAGCGCCGTGGTGTCGAACGGCCGCTACCTCACGCGGGATGAGTTGCTGAAAGCACCGGGCAGGTAAGCCAGATTATAACTTGCCCCCCAGGGCCTTGGGGGTTAATCAGGCCACGATTTTATGTTGTTTTACGCGGAATAAAGAACGTGGCACCGAAAGTTTTCATCGACGGCGAAGCTGGCACAACAGGTCTGCAAATTCGGCAGCGCCTGGATGGCCGCACCGATTTGCAATTGGTCTCGATTGATCCGGCCAAGCGCAAAGACGAAGCCGCGCGCGCTGAGCTGCTGAATGCCGCCGACGTGGTGATTCTGTGCCTGCCCGATGACGCGGCCAAGGAAGCGGTGAAGCTGATCACCAACGCCAAGACCAAAGTAATCGACGCCTCGACGGCGTATCGCGTGGCCGACGGCTGGGTGTTCGGCTTTCCGGAAATGGATGCGGGCCAACGCGCGAAGATTAAAAGCGCCGCACGCATTTCAAACCCCGGCTGCTACTCCACGGGCGCCATCGCCTTGCTGCGCCCGCTGGTCAGTGCCGGTGTGTTGGCGCCGAATTATCCGGTGAGCATCAATGCCGTGAGCGGATATTCAGGCGGCGGCAAAGCCATGATCGCCGAGTTCGAGGATAAAGCCGGCGCCACATATACCGACGTGCCGTTCCGGCTCTATGGGTTTGAACTGACGCACAAGCATGTGCCGGAAATTCAAAAGTGGTCGGGCTTATCGTTGCGTCCGTACTTCGCGCCGTCCGTGGGCCGCTATGCTCAGGGCATGCTGGTGGAAGTTCCGCTGCATCTGTCGTTGCTGCCGGGTCAACCCAAGATCGCCGACATTCATGCGGTGCTGGCGAAGCACTACGAAGGCGAAAAGTTCGTGACCGTGGTGCCGCTGGCGGAATCGGCTGCGCTCAAAACGTTGCCCCCTGAGCAACTGAACGGCACCAACCAGATGAAGCTGTATGTGTTCGGCTCGGACAAAGCTGGCCAGGCACGCCTGGTGGCGCAGCTTGATAACCTGGGCAAGGGCGCTTCGGGGGCGGCCGTGCAGTCGCTGAACATCGCCCTTGGTTTGCCGGAAGGCACTGGCTTACAATAGTGCTTGGCCCGGAAAAGTGCCCAGATAAATTCAGAGGCGGTTTTCCGATAAGGCCACGCACAAAGAAAAGAGCCTTATGCAAAAACCCGTTATTATCCCCTGGAAAGGCGTGTGGCCCACCATTGCGGTCGATGCCTTTATTGCGCCCAACGCCACCATCATTGGCGACGTGCACATTGGTTCGAAAGCCAGCATTTGGTTCAACGTCGTGTTGCGCGCCGATGTCAGTTACATCCGTGTGGGTGATCGCACGAACATCCAAGACGGAACTATCGTTCACGTTTCGTCCAAGAATGGGCCAACATTGATTGGCAATGATGTGCTGATCGGCCACAACGCCATCATCCATGGTTGCACTCTGGAAGAGGGCTCCTTTGTCGGCATGAGCGCTACTGTGATGGATCATGCCTATGTTGAGACCGACGCGATGGTGGCGGCAGGCGCGTTGCTGGCGCCGAATAAGCGCGTATTGAAAGGCCAGTTGTGGGGCGGCTCGCCCGCACGCTTTATGCGCAACCTCCGCGACGATGAGTTGACTGGCATGAAAGCCGGCACGGCGGGTTACGTCACGATTGGTGAAGAATATCGCAGCGTTATCGACAAAATACGCAGCTAACATCTGTCGCGATTTTGACACCGTTTGTCCCGGTTAGGCCTCATTTCTGAAGCGTTGTCACAAGGCTGTCATTTGCGACGGGTCCGGTAGCCATTACATTAAAGCCAGAGCATAGAGGTCGTGATGTTGCGGCGGATTGCAGGTGTGATGGTGGCGGGGATGTGTATCGGCGGCAGCGCCGCTGCTGCGGAAACTTGTCCGCACGGTGCGCTGGATGCTCGCTACTGTGACCGCGACGGCGACTTGGTGGCCGACGCGCCGACCAATCCCAAAGACTTCATCGACCCCGACACTTTGATATTCGCTTACACGCCCATCGAAGACCCATCGGTCTACGGCCCGGTGTGGAAGAACTTCATCACGCATTTGGAAAAGCTGACGGGCAAGACCGTGAAGTATTTCCAAATTCAATCGAACGCAGCTCAGTTTGAAGCTCTGCGTTCGGGCCGGTTGCACATTACCGGGGCCAACGTGGGCGGGGTGCCGGTGGCGGTAAACTGCGCCGGCTTTGTTCCGGTCGCGATGATGTCATCGCCGACAACGCCCTTTGCCAGCCGGATGGAAATTATCGTCCGCGCAGACTCTAAAATTCAAAAGCCTGAAGACTTACGTGGCCGCACCATTGCCTTCACGTCGCCCACCTCGAACTCGGGCTATAAAACACCCATGTACCTTCTCGACAAAGAGTTCGGCTTGAAAAACGGGCGCGACTACCGATCCGTATTTTCGGGCAAGCACGACAACTCGATTTTAGGCGTTATTAACGGCGACTATGAGGCCGGGGCGGTGGCCGACGTGGTGATGGCGCCCATTGCGGCACGCAAGGTGTTTGACCCCACCCAGATTCGCACGATTTACCGCTCCGGGCCGTTTCCGACCACCGGGTATGGCTATGCCCACAACTTAAAACCGGACCTCGCGGCCAAGATCAGGCAGGCCTTTTTGTCGTACCGCATTGACTCTGATGCCGCCTTACGCGACGAATTTCCCGGACAAGATCATTTCATGCCGATTTCCTATAAGTCCGAGTGGCAAATCGTCCGTGATGTCGATGCGGCAACCGGTGTGAAATACGACTGCAAATAACAACACGGCGAATAACAACCAAGTGGATGACACGATGACGCGGGTATGGATGACGGCATTACTGCTGACGGCGCTGATGGGCGGGACTGCCCAGGCTGCCGAAGACTGCCCGCGCGGGAGCCTGGATGCAAAGTACTGCGACCGCAACAATGACATGGTCGCCGATACGCCCACAGATGAGGGCGATATTCTCGACCCGAAAACCATCATCTTCTCGTACACGCCCATCGAAGACCCGGCCATGTGGTCGGATGTCTGGGCGCGCTTCCTGGGGCATATGGAAAAAGTCACCGGCAAGAAGGTGACCTTCTTCCAGGTCCAGAATTATTCGGCTCAGTTGGAAGCCATGCGTTCGGGCCGTCTGCATGTGGCGGGCGTGAATGCGGGCTCAACGCCGGTCGCCGTGAACTGCGCAGGCTTCGTTCCGGCAACACAACTGGGCACGCCGCAAGGGCCTTGGGGCTACACGATGGAAATTATCGTGCCCGCCAGTTCGCCGGCCAAGCAGGTGTCGGATTTAAAGGGCAAGACCATCGCGTTTGTATCGCCCACATCGGCCACCGGATTCAAAGCGCCGACGGTGATTTTGAAAAACAAGTTCGGCCTTGAGGTCGATAAAGATTACCAGTCGCGTTTTACCGGCAAGCATGAAACCTCGATCATCGGTGTTGCAAACGACGATTACGAAGCGGCGGCCGTCGCGGGCGATCTGATCTTGCGCATGAACGAGCGCAAGGTGATCGATGCGAAGAAGCTGCGCATTATTTATGTGTCGGATGTGTTCCCGGGCACGGCCTTCGGGTACACCAATCGCTTAAAGCCGGAACTGGCGGCGAAAATCCGCGAGGCGTTCCTGACCTATGATTTTGAGAATGACCCGAAGTTGAAGCGCGAACTGCCCGACGTAACGCGCTTTGTGCCCACCGATTACAAAGCGGCATTCCAGATGATCCGCGATATCGACTCTCAAAGCGGCGTAAAGTACGACTGCAAATAAGGCCTGATCTGCTGTGGGCCGAGAGTTATCCACAGCCTGGGGATAACCCCGAGACATTGATTGCAAAGGTCAAAGCCGCCCGGCACCATCCGCCGGTTTGCCGCTCCATTTGTTGGTCTGAATGCCCGCCCTTCATCTTGAAAACGTCCTGAAACGCTACGCCTCTGGCAACGAAGCATTGAAAAGTGTGTCGTTGCACATCGACGAGGGGCAGATCATCGCACTCATTGGCCCGTCAGGGGCCGGCAAGAGCACGCTGATCCGTTGCGTCAATCGCCTGGTTGAACCCACGTCCGGTAAAGTGCTGTGGGGTGACACGGATTTGGTAACGTTGGGCAGCAGCGAACTGCGCAAAGCGCGCCGCAAGATCGGCATGATCTTCCAGGAATTCGCACTGGTTGACCGCCTGACCGTGATGGAGAACGTGCTCTCGGGCCGCTTGGGTTATGTCAGCTTCTGGCAAAGCTTCATGCGCAATTACCCGCAGACCGATGTCGACAATGCATTTGCGTTGTTGGATCGCGTGGGCCTTGGCGCATTT
>JAEUKL010000042.1 GCA_016793005.1 Rhodospirillaceae bacterium
ATTACCTCAGCGACTACTGGGGCCCAATTTTGCAGATGTCGCACAATTTCGTGGTCTATGCGCTGCTGCCGCGCGACCCCAACGCCCCGGCGGCCCTGATCATGCCGGCTTCGGGCGTCTACCACCTGGAGCATCAGCCAACGTGGATGCCCAACGTGGTCGCTTATGTCACCCGAATTGACCCTCGCAATATGGCGGCCCGCGACTTCAACGGCGCAACGGAAGACGACGGGGACATCGCCATTGCCCCCGCACCCATTGAACCTGCCGTAGCCCCCATGCCCTATCCGACCCGCCCGGGGGCAGCGATGGCCGCGCGCGACGAAACACTGTTGTCGCGCTACGAGCGCTACCGTGGGAAGTTAGAGCCCACCGCCCTTTATGCGCTGAAGCGCGCGCTGAAAGATGCAGGCCTGGAGCACGGCAACTTAGGCTTCGATGATCCGCGCGTCCTGGGCTGGCTCCAAGCCGCAGGGACAAAGCATGTCACTGGAATGGATGCGCTGAATGTCTTCAAAGAAATCCGCATGGTGAAGACTGAAGCCGAAATTGCACTTTTGAAAACCGCAGGACGCATTACCGAAACCGCACTCAATGCCGTGATTGACGCCATTACGCCGGGCTTGCCGCTGGCCGACATCAGCACCATCTTCGCCGCCAAGGCTGCGAGTTTAGGCGGGCGGGCTGAGTGGATCATCGCCAACATTCGCGGGCTTGCCACGGGCGTGGTCGAACCCAATGAACTGATCAAGTTGGATTCGGTGGCCAGCTACAAAGAATACCGTGGCGATGTGGGCCGGACCGTCATCTGCGGCCAACCCACGCCCGAAATGATTGCGCGCAACAAGGCCGTGCAGCGCGCACTCGAAATTGCTTACGAAAACATTCGCCCCGGCAAGACCTTTGCCGAGGTTTCCGAATTGACCTTAAAGGCTGTGCATGCCGAAGGTTTTCCGGGTTTTGTAATTGCGGGGCCGCATTCCGTCGGCCTGGAGCACACCGATCATCCGACCTCAGTGGGTCCGGAACTGCCAAGTCGGCATAAATTGGTGTTCGAGGAGAACATGGTCTTCACGCTGGACATGCCCTACCACGAGTTCGGGTGGGGTACGATGCACGTCGAGGATATGATGATCGTCCGTAAAGACGGCTGCGAACCCATATCCTCGATGGACACATCGTTGCGCGTGAAGCCGATCTAGGTCACGCGCGGCGAAAGCGGCCCGCTTAGCTTTCCAAAATCGACCGCAGCATCCAGGCGGTTTGCTCGTGCACCGTCAGGCGCTGGGTCAAAAGGTCGGCCGTGGGTTCATCGCCGGCTTTGTCGGCTAACGGGAATACAGCCCGCGCTGTACGCGCCACAGCTTCGTGACCCTCAACCAGAATACGGACCATCTCCATGGCTTTGGGCGGCGTCGAAGGGGCGTCGTTGATGCTGCTGAGTTTACCGAATTGCGCGTAAGACCCCGGCGCATCAAAGTCGAGGGAACGAATGCGTTCAGCAATCGGATCGGTCGCGTTCCACAGCTCAGTGTACTGCGCCATAAACATGGCATGCAGTGAATTGAACATCGGGCCCTTCACGTTCCAATGAAAATTGTGGGTCGTGAGGTAAAGCCTGGAGGTGTCGGCCACCAGCTGGCTCCAGCCCTTGGCACTGGCAGCGCGATCGTTCGCGCTGCTGCCGATGTTAATACCGGGTGCGCCTTTGCTCTTTTTTGCCATGTTCTTCTCCACGATGTGTGCTGTCCCTCATGGATAAAAATAGGCTCCCGGAACCCAAAATTCTAGGGCGCGGCCATGCAAATTGTTGCAAATGTAAGATTAAGACTAAGACTTTTTATGCTAAGCCTTTGCCCAATAGGGCGCGCGCAGCTCTTTTTTGAGTAACTTGCCGTTGGGATTGCGCGGCAGATCTGTGCGCAATTCGACCGCGTGAACGCGCTGCTGTTTGCCCACCCGCGCGTTAATCCACGACCGCAGATCATCGCTATCTGCCGCGGCCCCCATTTTGGGTACGATCAGGGCCAGGGGCGTTTCGCCCCATTTTTCGTGAGGAATGGCAATCACGGCCACATCGGCCACATCAGGGTGTTTAATGGCCACCGCCTCGATATCGGCGGGGTAGATGTTTTGTCCGCCGGACAGAATCAGGTCTTTCTTACGTCCGACAATATATAAGTAACCTTCGTCATCCAGTTTGCCGAGGTCGCCGGTTTTAAGCCACGGACGGCCGCGCGCATCGGTCATCAGCACATCCGACGTCGCCTCGGGACGATTGAGATATTCATCCATGACAAAACGGCCGTAGCCGATGATCTCACCCGCCTCGCCGACCGACACATCGCAGCCAGCGTCATCAACGATGCGGATATCTGTGCCGAGCAGAGGCTTACCAACCGAGGCCGGTTTGCGCGCCGCATCCTCAGGCGCCAGCGTTGTAATCAAGCCTTCGGTGAGTCCATAAAGCTCGATAATCGTCGCCCCGAACCGCGCGAGCAGATCACGCTTTAAGTCTTCCCACAGCGGTGAACCGGCCGACATCAGCGCCTGGGCCGCAGATACGTCCACCACGCCGTCATCAACATCCAACATCAGTCGGTACTGCAACGGCACCATGGCCGTGTTTGTGACGCGGTACCGGGCCATCAGGCCTAGCGCTTGCGTGGCATCGAACTTCGGCATGATGACGATGGTGCCACCCGCGATCAGCGTGCAGAGCATCCCCGCCCAAACGATGTTGGAATACATCCCAATCGACACCAGGAATACCGAGCCGACGTGATAGCGCAGCGCCACTGCAAGGTCGTAGGCCCAATCCAGACGCCGCTGATGGGTATGAACGATCCCTTTGGGCAAGCCAGTGGTGCCGGAACTATAGATGATGTTGCACATATCCGTGGACGCGATGACAACCTCTAGATCGTCGGACTTCTGAGCATCGCGCCAAGGGCTATATGCAGCCCAACCATCGTGCTGCGCATCGATAGCGACACAGAGCTTCAGGCCAGGCAGCTGTGCACGTATGCGTTCAATTCGGAGCACATACCCCCCGCTGGCGACGACAGCTGTTACCTTTGCGTCGGTCAGCATCGCCAACATGCCGTCGTCACCGACAGACGTGTTCAAAGGCACGGCCACCGCACCGGCCGCAATAATGCCCCAAATCACTTCGGCCATGGGCAGCGAGTTGTCCATGACAATACCGACGGTGTCGCGCTGACGAACACCGGAAGCCGCCAACGCGCGCGCCACCTGATTCATGCGCGCATAAAACTGCGCCCAGGTCAGGATTTCGTCATTGCATATGAACGCTGGCTTCGCGCCGTGCCATTTGGCGTTCAGCGCGATGTAGTCGGGGAAAAACGGGCGTGCCGCTGCAAAGCCCATGGCGCGTTTTGCGTATGAAAATTTTGCGTAGAGTAGGGAGTCTGTTTTTAAAAAATGCGCCGCGTCCGGAGGGAGTGGACGCGGCGCCGATCAAGTAGCTTAGAACTTCAAACCAACCGTGGCAGTCACGGTCAACGGATCACCATAGAAAGCCGTCAGCGTGCCTTCGATGCCCAGTGTCGAGGCTGTTACGAAGTCATAACCCGCAATCCGGTACTTTTTATCGGTGAGGTTTTTGCCATGCAGACCAAGTTGCAAGCCATCATCGCCCGTCCAGGTGATACTGGCGTCAACCAATGCGTATCCCTTTTGATCAATCAACGGAGAGGGGTATTCAAATTGGCTGCTGGACGACCGGTACGACAAGGACGGGATAAACGACAAGGCCCCTTCGCGACCAAAGGCACTCATCGGCGTTGTGTAGTTAAAGCCGAGGTTGCCGGTCCACTTTGGCGTGTTCTGCACGTTGCGCTGAGCGGCGACGTTGCGGATTTCCGTCCGGCCCGTTGTCGAGTTCACGACGGCAGCAAAGAACTCTTTGTAGCGCGCGTCGATATAGCCCAAGGCCCAATTGACTGTGAACGTATCACCGCCGGTACCTTCTGAAAGGATTGCGCTGCCTTCAAATTCCACGCCGTCGAACTTGGCTTTGCCGGCATTCGTCGTCACCCCTGAGAAGTTATCGGCAATGCCGTCACCGTTAGTGTCGACGCCGATTGAACCCGGAATTTGCACATCCGTGTAATCGCTGTGGAACACACCCAGGCTTGAGCGCAAGCGGCCGTTCATGGCCGTGGTCTTCCAGCCCGCTTCGTAGGTGGAAATTTTCTCAGGCTCGAAGCGCATGAAGTCATAGATTTCCGCCGGCGAGCGCGCACCGTCGTTATTCAAGTCAGGCGCGGCGGATGTTTGCCCGCGCGGGTCGAAACCACCGCCCTTGAAGCCCTGGCTGTAAGAGACGAAGAAGTTGTTGTCCGCATTGGGTTTGTACGCCAACACGGCGCGCGGCGTTGTGTCGACGAACGCGGCATCGCCGTTAAAGTTGGACGTGGTCGACAGCAATGTCGGATTGCCGCCAAAGGCCGCTGACTTCCCGCCCGCATACGTACGGCGGATCACGACGGCATGGCGCTTGTCCGACGTGTAACGCGCACCGAGTGAAAGCTCCAGGCCCTGCGCACCAATCAAGTTCCCCAAATTAAAGGTGGCATCGGTAAACGCAGACCACGTGGATGTGTCGACTTTGCCGTATGTATAAGCGTTCAGGTTCGGCACGCCGATCAGCGCACCCGTGCGCGCCAAAAGCACGTCGAATTCGTTGTAGGCGTTGGCGTTCAGGGCATAAATGCCCGCCAAAGCCGTCACGTTGTCGTCGCTGTACTGTACTTGGAATTCTTCGCTGACCTGATCGTCGGACAGCTTGGTCGGCACGTCAATGTCGACCGCCGGCAGGGCATCGAAGTCGATCAACTGCGTTGCGTGGCTGTCGCGGTAGGCCAGGATATTCTTCACAGTCCATTGATCGTTGACCGACCATTCCGAATGGAGTGAAACGCCGCGATTGGTCGCTTTGTTGTCCGGCGGTGCGGTCAGGCCACCCTGTGTATCGTACACATCATTCAACACCGGAAAGCCAGTCGACACGCGGGCCGGGATCAGGCGATGCCCGCCGCGGGGGTTGGAGTTGTCTTTGTTGTAGTCGCCGGCCAAACGAATAAATGAATCATCACTAGGCGTAATTTCCAGGCTCACGCGCGTGGCCCAGACGTCTTTGTCGTAGTTATCTTCGCCAGTGGTCAGGTTTTTGCCGAAGCCGTCACGATGAAACCGGGCAACCGAACCCCCGAGGCGCGTGTTCTCGGTCAGCGGAATTGTAGCTGTGCCAATCACATCCATCTGCTCATAAGTACCGACCGCGCCGCGCAGCTTGAATTCGGTTTCGTCGCCCAAACGCCGCGTCACATACTTAACCGCGCCACCAATGGTGTTGCGGCCATAGAGCGTGCCTTGAGGGCCGCGCAGCACTTCGATGCGTTCAATGTCATAAACATCCAGCATCGAGCCTTGGGGGCGGTTCAAATAGACGTCATCGAGATAAATGCCTACGCCCTGCTCAAAACCCGCCACCGGGTCTTGTTGCCCAACGCCGCGAATAAAGGCCGTGATGGTCGCGTTGGTTGCGCGCGTGCGCTTCACAGTAACGTTCGGCACTGTCTGATTCAGGAATGTCAGGTCGGGCGTACCCGTGCGTTCCAAGTCGGCCGCGCTGAACGCCGTAATGGCGATGGGCACTTCCTGCAGGTTCTGCTCGCGGCGCTGCGCGGTGACGACAATCTCTTCAAGCGCCTGCGCATTTGCATTCGAGAACGACGCACACAACGTGGTCGATGTCAGCAACGCCAGCGTGAAGGCGCGCATCATGGTTGTCGATGTACAGTTCATTTCTAAATCCCTCCCCCGAGGAACAAGACGGACACGGGTCACGTGCCGCCATAAAAACCAAAAATAATTTCAACGATCGTTGAAATGTGTTAGCAGTTTGTTTCAACGGGCGTTGAACTGTCAAGTCAACTCCCGTCATATTGCGATGCACTGTTTTTGCTGCGTTGCAATATGACGTCTTCGATGCAAACTTATTCTGCGGAGTTTGTACGGGGCGCTATTAGAGAACGTGGGGGGCAGTGTGATGGCGCAGAAGAAAAAAAAGGCGACCAGTGACCGCATTCTAAATGCGGCGGAACGGCTGTTTGCGCAGCATGGCTTTGATGGCGTGACCATGCGCCAGATTATGCGCGCGGCCGGCGCCGACGTTGCGCTGGCTTACTACCATTTCAAATCAAAGCGCGACCTGTTCGATGCGGTGATGTTGCGGCGTGTCGAGGTCGTCAACGAAATGCGCCTGCAGGCGCTGGAGCGGGTTGAACGCAGCCACGACAAGGATGACCCGGCCACCGTGGAGGAAATTATCGCCGCCTTCGTGCACCCATTGCTCGATCAGTTGGCCCGCAATCAGGAAGAGTGGCGGCATTATTATGCGCTGATCGCACAGATCAACAACTCACCTGAGTTCGGGGGTGCGGTGATGACCAAGTACTTCGACCCACTAGTACGGCGCTTCATCCAGGCTTTACGCCGCGCTATGCCCGACAGCGATCCTGCGGATATTTTCTGGGGCTACCAGTTTTTATCGGGCGCATTGACATTGACCTTCGCCGAGACCGGCCGCTTGGACAACCTGTCGGAAGGCCTCTGCCGGTCAGACGACATGGATGCCGCCAATGCGCGTATGCCGGCCTTCATCGCCGCAGGGTTTCGCGCACTGTGTATGCCAAAACCAAAACTTGCGCAGCTTAAAGCCAAACCCAAGAAAAAGTAGGATCCCGCATGATCGTTCCGGCCCTCACCCGCATTGCCGCCTTGCTGAGTATTGCTGCAACACTGTTATCGGGCGTTGCAAACGCCGCCGACGGACGCGTGGCCAGTGCGGCGCCAAAGGATACGGTGTGGGACAAGCAATGGGGCCAGTGGAAACAAGCCGCTGAAGCGAACAACTTCAAGTTCGAATACTTTGTGAACGGCGAACTGGGCGGCGAGAACGAAATCACCTCCGCCGTGCGCCGCAACCGCATTCAGGTCGCAGGCGTGTCGTCGGCCGCGTTGTCCGCCGTCATCCCCGAAGTCTCGGTCACGTTTGCGCCTTATCTTTTCCGCTCGGCCGACGAAGCCGATTTTGTCTACGACAAGTATTTGATGCCTGTGTTACGCGAAATTGCGGCCGGATACGGCCTGCATCTGATGGAATGGGGCGAAGTGGGTTTAAGCCACATGTACGCTACCAAACCCCTGCGTGAACCGGCTGATGTGAAGGGCATGCGCTTGCGCGGCCCCATGAACATTGCGCACCAGGCGTTCTTGCGCGCTATCGGTGCCGATGCGGTTGCATTGGGCTTGCCGGATATCGTGCCGTCGCTGCAAACCGGCATGATCAACGGTGGGATGGCGAATATTGTGCTGCACACGGCCACCACCGCAACCTTTGCCAAGAACTACACACTGACCGGCCACATCTATGACACCAACTTCTTCTTCACCAACCTTGATTGGTACAAGAAACTGCCCGCCGACCGTCAGAAGGCACTGAACGGGTTGATTGTCGACCCCCTGGCCGCGCGCAAGGAAGTGCGCGCCATGTCCGACGCCCTGGTGGCTGCCTTGAAACAACGCCCAGACACGACCGTTATAACGCTGACCGAAGATCAACTGGCGAAGTGGCGCGCGGCCGCCAGCCCGGCCGCAAAAGAAATCGTGGCGCAGTCGGGCCCGCGCGCACAAGAGGTCTTGGATGCCATCAACAAAGGCCTCGCGGCTTATCGCGCACAACAACCAGCAGCGAAGTGAACGGAAGCACGCCCATGAGCAATTTCACGGAAAAGCACTACACGTCCAAAGACGGCTTGCGCCTTTATTACCGTGACTATGCCGGCCCCAAGGATGCACCGTTCACCGTGCTGTGTCTGCCGGGGCTGACGCGCAACTCCAGAGATTTTGAAGACGTCGCTGCGCACTTGTCGGCACACTACCGCGTGCTGTGCGCCGATTTTCGCGGGCGCGGTAAATCGGAATACGCCAAGGATCCGATGACATACGTTCCGCCGAAGTATGCCGAAGACATGGGCGAGCTTTTGAAAAATGCCGGCGTGTCCGAGGCCGTTTTTATCGGCACATCGCTGGGCGGCTTGGTCTCGATGATTTCAGGGAACATTCTGCGCCATCGCGTGAAAGCCATCGTGATGAATGATGTTGGCCCGGAT
>JAEUKL010000053.1 GCA_016793005.1 Rhodospirillaceae bacterium
GGCTACCGCCACCGCAAATTCTCAAGCTGCCGCCGAAACCACCGTGAAGGTTATCAGCTCGGCGGCACAGCCCTACCAAAGCGGCGTGATTTTGCAGGGCCGCACTGTTGCCTCGCGCTCTGTCGATATGCGCGCCGAAGTGGCAGGCCGGGTTGAAAAAATCCTGGTTGATCGCGGCCAACCCGTGAAGGACGGCCAGGAGATTCTGCAATTGGCTGTGAACGACCGTGACGCCCGCCTGATACAGGCGCGCGCCAATCTGGCGCAGCGCGAGATGCAAGCCGAAGGCGCGCGCCAGTTGGCCAAGCAAAGTTTTCAAAGCCAGGTGAAATTGGCCGAAGCAGAAGCGCAATTGGCCCAGGCGAAAGCCGATGTGGCCCGCTTCGCGCTCGACCTTGCAAACACCAAAATCAAAGCGCCCTTTGATGGAAAATTCGATACGCGCCTGGTCGATGAAGGTGCATTGGTCAATCTGGGCGATAAAATCGGTACCGTGGTTGACCTTGACCCCATCAAAATCACGGCGCAGTTGTCGGAACGCAATGTCAGTGACGCCAAGATTGGCCTGCCCGCCAAAATCATCCTGACGAATGGAACAACGTTGGATGGCAAGGTCAGCTACATCGCGTCGGTGTCCGACCCCAACACCCGCACCTTCACGATTGAAGTGCTGGCCCCGAACGCCGATGGCAGCGTGCTGGCGGGCATTGCCGCGCAGCTCAGACTGCCCTTCGGCCAGAATACCGCGCACCGTATCTCGCCCTCGTTCATGACGTTGTCCGACGAAGGCAAGATCGGCGTTAAGGCCATTGATAACGAGAACAAAGTGAAGTTCTGGCCGGTCGAAATTCTGGATGACGGCCCGGATGGTACCTGGGTTGCAGGGCTGCCCGAGCAATTGACCCTGATCGTCGTCGGCCAGGAGTATGTTGCGGTGGGTCAGAAGGTGAAGCCGGTCAGCGCCGAGAAAACCTCATAACGCCGATCAAGCGTTCAATTCATATTCTTTGCAATCAGCACGCCGGCCGAGGCCGCCACGCCTGTCAGCACTGCGCCCCAGACCATGTCGATCAGCGCGATGTGCATTGGGAATGATTTGAACGTGGCTAAGTTGGTCAGATCATAGGTGCCATAAGCGACCAGCCCCAACACCGCACCGCGCAGCAGCGCATCTTGCCACTCGCCACTCTCCAGCCCCGGCATCCCGGCGAGATACACAACGCCCGCCGGGTACAAGAGATAAAACGCAGCGGCAGCCACTAAGTTGATTCTCTCGGCCATGTGGTACGCCAACGCCTCTTGATAGAGGTTCTTGGCCACAACACCCAGCCATATGCCGTCGATCACCAACAGCGTCAGCAGTGTTACGCCGTAGCAGATGAGATATTTGGCCATGGCCGAAATCCTATTTCTTTACACTGATCAAGTGTAACGGAAGGAAATCGTAATACGAGCTATAATCAGGTGCAGACGCGACGCGCGGCCCTGCCCCATCCATAAAGCTTTCCTGCCACAAATAAACGCCAGGCGGATTTTCGTTCTCGCGGCGTGTCACTTGCTGCAACAGCCCATCCACGTCAGCCATATCAATCGAGTTCTGGGCCTTCTTGATCAGGTCCAACGTTTGTGCATCGCAGAAATAAGCTTTGTTGTTGCCGGTTTGGCCAAGACACGACCGGTAACGGTAATCGCCCAACGCATCCAGGCCGCGCGCGATATTGGTGAACAGGTCCGCGTCAAAGCGGCCCTCGAACATCATCTGAGTCATTTCGGCCAGTGCGGCGGGCCGGATCGTAAGCGCGATGCCTGCCGCGCGCATATCCTGCGCCACTTGCTGATAAATCGCCCCCTGATCTGCGCCGACAATGCCTGCGCGCAGCGTCAGCTTGATGCCGTTCGGGTAACCCGCCTCGGCCAGAAGCGCGCGGGCCTTGGCCGGGTCATAGGGAAACGATTTGAGATCAGCCACGTGGCCCGGCGCTCCGGGCAGCAGCAGTTGTGACGACGGTTTAGCTAACCCTTCCAGCAACACGCCGGTGATTTTGTCGCGGTCCACGGCATAGTTCAGCGCTAGACGTACTTTTTGATTTTGCACCGGCGATGCTTTGTTGCTTTCGGCTTCAGTGATGAACGACAGGTAAGTGATGCGCATGCCGCGCCGTGTCAGAACCTGGCCCTTTAAGCTTTCCAACTCTTCGCGATCACTGGCGCCAATCTGCATGGCCATATCCACGCTGCCGGCGGCAATGCCGCGCATGCGCGCCGGTTGGTCGGGCAGTTGGATCACATCCAACTTTGCCGTCTTGGGCGTGTTCCAGGCGTAGGGGTTGGTTGCGAACGACATCCGTGCCGCCGAACCGCCCACCAGCATGTAGGGACCTGTACCGATCCCGCGCCGCTCAGGCCCTGCTTCGACTTGCCTGCGCCAGTCGTTGGGCTCGGGGATTTTCCATTGCGACATGCGGAACGCAAACAGAGCCTCGGCCTTTTTCAGATGAACTTCAGCGACAAGTGGCGACACCGCCACAGCGCGCTCAATGTTGGCCAAGCTGCTACCGACCGTTTCAGTGCGCCCCTTATCGGAGTGCATATGCTCAACCGACGCGACAACGGCGTCCGACGTGAGCGGCGCGCCGTTGGAAAATTTTATCCCCTCACGCAGCTTAACGGTCCACACCTTACCGTCTGGGCTGCTCCAGCTTTCAGCGAGCCACGGCTGGGGCTTGCCGGCACCATCCACCACCACCAGCGGATCGAACGCCGCCAGCGTGGCGACCGTCGCCGGCAGCGACAGCCCTTGATATGGATTGGCAAAATCCGGAACGATCAAGGGGGTGGCGATGCGCAGTGCATCCTGCGCCGCCGCACTTCCGAAGTTCAAACCAAACCCGATACTGAAGAAGCTGGCCGTGAACAGAAGTGCAGCGCTGCGCATCATGTTAGGTCTAGCTCCCCCAGACGTTATAGCCCTTCAAGGCCGCGTCTTTTGACGGCGGAACCAGTACGCCCTCGTTCACCTTGCGCTTGATCACGTCAATCAGCGCATCCTGGATGCGTTGTTTGGAATCCATCGCGTGATTGGCAAACAGGTTCGGCGGATAGAATGACGCTTCGGCCAGTACTTTGGCATAGGCTTCCGAGCGCAAGCGCGCCAAGCGGTTGACACCGAACGGTCCGGTCGGCGTGCAGCGCGCACGGCGCAACGCATCCATGTCGATGACGGTCGAGGCGTTGCAATTTTCACCCGTCGTGTTGCTGGCGACCATCACCTGGCCCTGGAAGTCGATGATCTTGGAATTGCCAGCGTGTGTGTCTTCGGGCAGCAGACCGTCGTTCACCAGTTTGCCGGCGTTTGCCGAGATAAAATAGACCATGTTCTCGGCCGCGCGGACTTTCTTCGATGACTCCCAAGCCATGTGGTCGGACTGACCATGGTCGGACGTGGGATGCAAAATCACTTCGGCCCCCCGCAACGCCAGACAACGCGCTGTCTCGGGCCACAGGATTTCCCCACACGGCATCATCGAAATATTGCCAATCTCGGTTTTCGCGACCGGGAACATGCCCTCAATGCCATGCTTTTGCAGATACTCATCCAACACATCGTGCGGCGATGCGGCCTGAGCGGTCGAGATGCGACGGTACTTCAGCACAACGTCGCCCGACGGATTGATCAGGAACGAGCAGTTAAAATAACGGCCCGGCCACTCGGGCGGCGCTTCGTAGGCGTTGGCGCCGATGAAGGTTTTATATTTCTGCGCGATCTTTTGCAGGCGCTCGATTTCCGGTGACCCCGGAATCTGGAAGCAGGCTTTCTTCATCCAGGTTTCGGTGTTCTCATGTAACGGGAACCCTTGCAGGTTAAACTCTGGGAACACCACTAGATTGGGCATACCGCCGCCGCGGCCCACGGCGAACCGGATCAGCATCTCCCAGCGGTCGATGCTCTTGTTCACAATCGCCATGGCCTCTTCGCGCGTATTTGCGCCGTTCACGATCACGTTATTGGTTTGCATCGCGGTGGCTTTCCACAGCAGCGCCATTGGTGCATCTCCCTCGTTACTTGAAGTGTTAAAATCCTGGCGGCTTTAGCCGCCCTCGATGGCGAGGACCTTAACCACCTAATGGTATTTTTCGATAACTTTTAGACCCGTACTCGCAGGATGGGCTTTGGGGTTCATCCAAATCCATCCCCCCACCGTACAAGGGTTGTAATTATTCACTCATACAGCGAGGCTTCAAATGCGTAAGAACGTTGGTGACTTTGACCGTATGGCCCGTGTGCTGATCGGGCTGTTCTTCCTGTCCATGCCCGTCATCGTCGGCGCTCCTGAAACACCCGCGCAATACGGCGCAATTGCCGCGGGCCTACTGTTCGGCGGATCGCTGATCTGGTCTGCCATTAAAGGCTTCTGCTTCGTCTACAGTTGGCTGGGCATTTCCAGTTGCCGCGTCAGCTAAGTCGCGCGCTGAAAGCAGGCGAAACGCGGACAGGACCACCACGTCCTATCCGCTTTTCCTGCATTTTTTTGCCGACCGCCGATGCAAATATCCACAGCGCGGCGTGTTACACGGCGTTACCCATATTCCCATGAAGTCCAAGGCGTTAAAGGTTAAACACATCGCGTAAAAATAGTGGGGTCAGCAGGTTTGCCTGCCGGGGAAGAGTTTGCTCATGAACGCGATTATCGACGCAGCCTTTCATCATACGCGCATGGTCGTGGTGACGCTGGTCGTGCTGTTTTCTGCCGGCTGCATCGCCTACATGAACATCCCCAAAGAGGCCGAGCCCGAGATCAAGATGCCCTTGATCTTCGTGCAATTGCGCCTGGAAGGCGTTTCGCCCGGTGACGCCGAGCGCTTGCTGATCCGCCCCGTCGAAGAAGAAATGCAAGCCCTGCAGGGCATCAAGGAAGTTCGCGCCACCGGGTTTCAGGGTGGCGCTTCGATTGTTCTGGAGTTTGTCGCAGAAACCAAAATGGAGCGCGCGCTGGATGACGTGCGCGAAGCCATGGGCCGCGCACGCCCTAAAATTCCCGCTGACGCCGATGAGCCGTTCGTGCGTGAGTTCAACAACGGCGGCTTTCCCATCCTGACAGCCGCAATCGCCGGTGATGTACCCGAACGCACATTGCTGCACATTGCCCAGGACCTGCGCGACCACGTCGCACAACTGCCCGATGTGCTGGAAGCAAATGTTTCCGGCGTGCGCGAAGAGCAAGTCGAGATCGTGATCGATCCCTTGCGCCTGGAGCACTACGGCATCACCAACAACGAACTGTTTCAGATCATCAGCCGCTCCAATCGTCTGGTGGCGGCCGGCAATCTCGATACCGGGCAAGGCAAGTTTGCCGTGAAAGTGCCGGGGCTTTTTGAAGATGTTGAAGACATCTGGAACCTGCCGATCAAGGCCGACACCAACGGCACTGTGAAATTATCCGATGTGGCGCAGATCGGCCGTACATTCAAAGACGCTTCAACCTATGTGCGTGTCGATGGACGCCGCGCGGTCACGCTGGACGTCGTGAACCGCCGCGGCACCAACGTCATCAACAGTGTCGATGCGATTAAGTCGGTCATCAGCCGCGAAACCAAAGATTGGCCCAGCAACATCAAGGTTGAAATCATCAACGACCGTTCGGTCAACGTGAAGATGCAGCTGGGCACCATCGAGAACGGCGTGATCCTGGCGATCTTCCTGGTGATGGCCGCCTGTATGGCGCTTCTGGGCACACGTAATGGCATGTTAGTAGGCTTGGCCATTCCAGGCTCGTTCCTGTCGGGTATTCTGGTGATGTACGCCATGGGCCTGTCGATCAACTTCGTGGCCGTATTCGGCCTGATCCTGGTGACAGGCATGCTGGTGGATGACGCTATCATCGTGGTGGAGAATGCCGACCGCCGCATCATGGCGGGCCAGAAACCCAAAAATGCCTACGCGGACTCTGCAAAGCGTTTGGCCGTCCCGGTCATTACCTCGACCCTTACCACGGTCGCGGCCTTTGTGCCGCTGATGTTCTGGCCGGGTTTCATCGGCCAGTTCATGGGCCTGTTGCCCTTCACGGTCATCGCCGTGCTGATGGCCTCGTTGGTCATGGGCTTGGTGTTCGTGCCCGCTGTGGGCGGCATGTTGAAGCCACCGTCGAGCGTGAAGTGCGACCTCGATACCGTTGACGACAAGGAAACAGTCCAGCCCGGTGAATCAGCCAGTTGGACGCAAGCCTACAAACGCCTGCTGAACAAAGCATTGGATCACCCGGGCCGCGTGCTCGCGATCTCGGTGTTCTTGCTGTTCGCCGTGCCCACCGCGTTTTTCATGTTCGGCAAAGGTATGACGCTGAACCCGGCTGAAGAACCGCGCACGGCAGCCTTGCGCATCAAAGCCTTGGGTAACATGTCGCTGGCCGAGCAGGACAATCTGGTCAAGCAGGTCGAACAACGCTTAAGCACCTTCAGTGACTTCGATCACATCTACACACGCACGGGCCGTCCGGCCGGTGCGACGGGTGAAGATGAAGACGTGATCGGTGAAATCCGGTTGCTGTTTAAAGAATGGAACGAACGGCGCCCCGCAGACATAATTTTGGCTGATGCGATCAAACAACTGAAGGACCTGCCGGGCATCATCGTTGAAACGCGTAAAACCCTGCACTTATCGAACGACGTCAGCATCGAAATGCTGATCGCATCTAAATTCCCTGAAGCCTTGGTCGAAGCGACCCATAAAATCCGCCAGGGCATGAACCACATCGAGGGCTTACGCAACGTCGACGACACCCTGCCCTTGCCCGGCATCGAATGGGAGTTGGATGTGAACCGCACCGAGGCAGCGAAGTTCGGCGCCGATCTGGCCATGGTCGGCGATCAGATCCGCCTGATCACCAACGGATTGCGCCTGGGTCGTTACCGCCCCAACGATAGTGTTGACGAAGTCGATATTGTTGTGCGTTACCCCGCCGAGTACCGCAACTTAAGCCAGCTTGACAGCGTGCGCGTCGAAGCGCGCGACGGAAGCCAAGTTCCGACGTCGAACTTCGTTACACGCAAAGCCGTTCAAAAAGTGACCGAAGTCCAGCGCGTCGACGGCAAGCGAATTTTGAAAATTACGGCGGGCACGGCACCTGGGGTATTCGCCGGCGACAAGGTTAAAGAAATCAAAAAAATGATCAGTGGCCTGAATCTCGACGAGCGGGTTGAGATTCACTTCAAGGGCGAGGAAGAACTGCGCCAGCAAAACTCAAGCTTCCTGGTGTTTGCCTTCGGCTCGGCGATCTTCCTGATTGCGATGATTTTGCTGGCCGAGTTCAACAGCTTCTTCGCGGTGGCGTTGATTTTAAGTGCCGTCATTCTTTCAACCATCGGCGTATTTGCCGGCCTCTTGATCGCACAAACGCCGTTCATTATGACCATGACAGGCGTCGGCGTAATTGCCTGCGCGGGCGTGATCGTGAAAAACAACATCGTGCTGTTGGATACATTCAACATCTTCAAGCACGAAATCGACGACACGCGCGAGGCCATCTTCAAAACCTGTATGCAACGCCTGCGCCCGATTCTTTTGACCAACCTGACCGCAATTGTGGGCCTGGTGCCGATTGCAATGCAGTTGCACGTCGACTTTTTCCATCGGGCCGTCGAATACGGCACACCCGCTTTGCAATTCTGGAAGCACTTGGCGATTGCGCTGATCTACGGCCTTGGCTTTGCGACCGCACTTACGCTGGTCGTCACACCGTCGGTATTGATGCTACAGCACAACCTTGCAGCCAGGCGCCGCGCACGCAAAGCCGCAGCAGGGTCGCAAGCCCTGCCGTCGGCCGAGATTCACGCGTTTCATCGCCCCGCCGCGGAGTAAGCGCTCGTTTCGATTTGTTCATGATTGAGTGGGAAGCATCATGAAGAAAGAGATCAAGATTAAGCCGTTCTGGTATTCGGATGTCTGGCTGTTTCCGAAACTGGTGACCGTCATCACCACGCTTGATAAGCAGGGTCGCATTAATGCGGCCCCCTACTCGCACATCATGCAGTACGACGTGATGCACAAAAAACCGCGCATGATCCTGGGCTTCCGGCAGGACTCGCACACGTTCGAGAACATCTGCGCCACAGGCGAGTTCGTGATCAACTGCCCCTCGGCCGATTACCTGCCCGACGTGATGGAAACCGCGCGGTTTTATCCCGAAGGTGTCAACGAGCTTGAGCACACGCGATTCACGCCCATTCCGTCAACGAAGGTGAAGCCGCCGACCTTGAAAGAGTGCCCACAGGTAGCCGAGTGCACGGTCGACGAGATTATCCGCCTTGAGAAAAGCAGCGGCATTGTCATTGCAAATATCGTTTCTATTCTTGTGGAAGAAGGCATCCCAGAGATGGGCCGCGAAGAACGCATCCGCGCGATGAACCTGCCCATTGGCCTGGGTGATGCGGACCGTGTCGATTACTTCTACGGCATCATTGATAAGATCGAGCAGTATAAGCTGAAGGAAACAGCCGAAACCTACGCCGTCACCGCCAATATGAAGACCGGCATGCCGTGGGATGACGACGCCATGGCCGCGTTGATGAAGGTGCCGGCCTTCGTGCGTAAAATGGTGCTGGGCCAGGTCGAAAAGCATGCCGCCGGTAAAGGAGCCGCACACGTGACCTTGCAGCACTTGACCGAACTGACCGCCGAGTTCGGCATGGACGACGAGGTGATGGCGCGCTTTGGCAAGAAGGGCGCGGCGTAGCCGCTTTGGGGCAAAAAGGCGCCGCCTAAGCGCCTTAGCCAAACACGCCGATGGTGGCCCCCATCACGGCGCAAAGGATAATCGTGTAGACCGCATCAATCGCCAGCCACACTGCTGAGTGGCCGGCGAATTGATAGTTGATGCCAAACGCTGCGGCTGCCACCACGCCCACACCCGCGCCTGTCATGAAACCACCGCTGAGTGTTGGTGCGGGGCCCAACACCACGGCAATCGCAACCGCGCCGATCAGGCCGAACACATACGCCAGTGCAAATACTTTGCCGGGATGCTGCGTTGCCGTGGTGGGCTGCATTTTGGACGCCGCATGCCACGCCTTGCCAAACAACGGCCCGTACCACGGCCCGCCCACCACAAAGACCGCGAGAGCCGCCACCGGCACCGCCAGCCAATTAATGTCGAACATGCGCGTACTCCCCCAAGAGCGATAACAAAACAGAACCGTCATGCTCGCGCTTGATGCAAGCATCCAGGGGTACATGCATGGCTGTGATCATTGCCCTGGGTCCTCGGGTCAAAACCCGAGGACTGCTGGGAGTATAGACTATTTCTTTTCGTCTTTCTTGGGCGCTTCCGCACCACCCATGCCTGGCGGCGGCGGAGGCAGTTTCAAGCCCAGTTGCCAGAGTTGCCCCACGTTGTCGGCATTGCCCCAACGCTCGATCACTTTGGCGTCTTTGCCAAACTTGTAGATATCAGTGGCCGAGATGCGTGCGGTCTTCCCTGTGGCCGGTTGATCGCCCATGGGGCCAGTCATGGTGCTTTCCATCGCCACGCGCGCAATCACGTAATTTTCCGAGCAGATGATCACTTCGTTTTCATAGGTGCGTTTGCCGAAGGTCTTGAATGATTCTTCGTACAGATGCTCCATGCGGCTGACGTTGATCTTGGTGGCCGTGCCGCCGCCCCGGTCCTGGTTATGGCTGATGAATTCGTCGGCGTAGAATTTCTTGGCCACCATGCCGTCGCGCGGGATGAACATCTCGTTCGTCATGCCCATATAGGCTTTGAAGTACGGATTGTCGGGCGCACAACCCACCAAGGTTGTGGTCTCGGCCGCCAAAGCGGGTACCGCGAACGCCGCAGCCGCAAGTGCACTCATCAGTACGTTCTTCATGACTTCTCCCCTTCGCATGAACCAATACGCAAAGGCTATGAGGAGAAGCATGCAAGCGCAAACCCCAACCGGGTATTTGCCCGCAGTTCGCGCAGATGTGTGAAACGGGTATGCGTTGACCGATTAGGCGGCCTTGGGTGCGACGTTGTATTTCACCGAACGGGCCATCACATCGCGCTCTAAGTCTTTTTCCAGACCTAAGGCAAACAGGATCTCGGCGATCAAAAACACAGGCGCCATGAAGATCTGCGTCAGGTTCGTGAACAGCGCGGGCTTGCGCCCCTCGAAGATGTGACCGACAAATTGGATGATCCATCCCCCCACAAAACAAAGGGCGAATGTTGTCCAGACACTTTGCGGGTCCCCGCGTCCGACAGTCTCGGCTACGCCGTACAACGCGCCGTAAATCACCATCGCGATAACGCCCACCACGAACAGATTGCTTAAGTAGAAGGCGAACAGCACAAACAGCAGAAAAGCCCCTAAAGACAATGGCAGCGGGCTCTCGCCAAATGGGACCGTGCCCAGGTGCACCTGCGAGGCCGCAACCAGGAGCGAGTAAACGATCAGGGGCACACCGACATGGTGGGTAGCCTGATTGCGGCGATCACGGTGGTAGGCCGCATACATCGCCAGTTGTTCCATAAACCATTCACGCATGGCGCCCTCCGCCAATTGAGGTGCTGATTGGTTTCATTTTATCGGATAAAAGTGCGGCCGAATACCTGTCGAAATAGCTGCTGAAACACCAGAACATGCTTCTGCGCGGCCCTGCCGACCTTCCGTTTCCGCCCTTTCGCGAGCGCTTTCCCTGGTTTGGCGCCGATCTGCAAACCTTGCGGAACACGTTGCGCCGCACCACACCAAGTTTGGCGCAATACGCATCTCAGCAACTGCGGTTTCCTTGCACCGATGGGTCGGGCGATATTCTGCTGGGCACACTGAACACCCCCTTGCACGCGGGGCAAAAGCCTTTGCTTGTTTTGGTGCACGGCCTCACCGGCAGCGAAGACAGTTCGCATATTCTTGTCTCGGCAACGTACTTCCTGGCCCAAGGTTATCCGACGTTACGCCTGAACCAGCGTGGCGCCGGACCATCGCGGGCCACGTGCCGGGGTCATTATCACGCTGGCCGCAGCGATGATTTGGCAACGGTCTTAAGCGCCCTGCCCGCGTCACTCACGCCCCATGGTATCTGCGTCATGGCCGTATCCTTGGGCGCCAACATGATGCTGAAGTGCCTCGCCGAGTATCCGCGCTTTCCAACCCTGAGGGCCGCCGTCGCCGTTTCGCCGCCGGTGGACCTCGCGGCAAGCCAACGCCAGATCATGCAACGGCGCAACTGGGTCTATCATCGCTATCTGTTGCAGCGCATGAAAGACGGCGCAGATTGGGCTGAACTGATTGAGAAAGTTTCACCCGACGTATTGGCCGGTGTGCACACGATCTATGACTTCGACGATAAGATTGTCGCGCCCGCCAACGACTTTGCCGACGCGCCGGATTATTACCGTCAGTGCTCGGCCTTGCAGTTTCTTGATGCCATCGACACGCCGACGCTCATCATTCATCCCCAAGATGACCCCTGGGTACCGACCACGCCATTGGCCAAACGAAACTGGGATTCGCACCAACCGGGGCACACGCATGTGAGTGTGCTTCTGCCCACGCACGGCGGGCACATCGGCCTGCATGGCCGCGGATCGGCAGTACCCTGGCACAATTTGTGTGCGGACGTGTTTTTTACCCATACAAATTGAGCGATATCATTTCGAGTCGCACATACTATATGCCCTTTTGGCAACACGTCATGAAATAAGGACTTCCCTGCGGGCAAGACGCACCTACCGGCTGGTAGGTTAGCCCGAGATTCCATTACCATTCACGCGATTGTGACGGTGGGAGACGTTACAGTTCCCAGCGGCACAAGATGTCGACGTTCGTGTCATTTTGTGGGGGTCTAAATGAAATACCGTGGAATTCGCGGCATTGCTGCTGCTTGCTTGGTCACAACAGCGATGGTGGGCATCGTTGAACCAGCCTTCGCCCAGATTGAAGAAATCGTTGTTACCACCCGGAAACGCGCCGAAAACCTGCAAGAGGTTCCGATCGTCGTTACGGCGTTCACCGCCGAGAGCATTGACCGCAAGGGCATCGCGGGTATTGCCGACATTCTGAAGTACACACCCGGCGTGCAGATCAACGAAGGCTTCTCGCCGCAGGATCAACGCATCGTCATTCGCGGCCTGTCGCCTACGCGCGGCCGCCCCAACGTTGCGGTTTTGCAAGACGACATCGACATTTCATCTGAAGCACTGCAATCCGCCGGTGGCTCACTGCTGATCAACCCGCGTCTGTTCGATCTTGAGCGCGTTGAAATCGTGAAAGGCCCGCACTCGGCCTTGTATGGTCGCTCGGCCTTTGCCGGCGCCATCAACTACATCACGAAGAAACCGGGCAACGAAACCGAAGGCCGCGCCAGCTTAGATGTCGGCACCTACGGCAAAGTGGAAGCTAAAGTCAGCGCCAGCGGACCGGCCATCCCCGATGTGCTGTCGGTCGGCGTAAATGCCTCGTACTGGCACACGGATGGCTTCTACAAAAACAGCGTAACCAATGAACGCCTGGGCGGCACCGATGGCGAAGGGGTTGCCGGATCGCTGGTGTGGCATGGCTCGGACACCTTCAAAGTTACCGCCCGCGTGGAATACACCGATGACAGCATCGACCCGCCTGCTCGCGCGGTCGTTGGCTCGAACCTGAACGAAGCGGTTCCCGCCACAGCACGGACCGACGTGTCGGTTGCCTTGGGCGGCACGGCCGGTCGCGGCTTCGTGCTCAGCCCGATCTTGACGACCTTCCCGATTGTGTCGGGCGCCATTCCTGACGTCAGCGATGCGGCGATGATCCCACGCATCAGCCCGAACCCGCGCACGGGCAAGGACTATCCGGGGACGGATCGCAAGATCTTCCGCACCACGCTGCGCCTCGACCAAGAGTTCTCGATGGCCGACCTGACCTCGCTCACGCACTACGGGCGCGGCCATACCGGTCAGTTCCTGGAACTGGCCAACATCGGCAACATGAACAGCCTGAAGGTTGCCCAGGAAGTCAACTTCGACACCGTGACAAAACTGCTGAGCCAGGAAGTGCGTCTGCAGTCGAAGGACGACGGCCCACTGAAGTGGACAGTCGGCGGCTTGTACTGGAACGAAGAAGCCGATCAGTTGAGCCGTTCGATCACCTGCTTCACCACCTTCCCGACGCGAGTACAGGTGGCGCCTGGCGTCGTGATTACAGCGCCTGCAGGCAACCCGGCCGCGAACTGCGGACCGTTTGTGGCGGCTGTCGGCACGACACTGCCCAGCAACCCTGAAAACTGGGGCCGCAACACATATCACTCGTCTCTCTATGCGTTGATCGACTTCGACATCACTGAAGACTTCTCGTTCAGCGGCGAAGTGCGTCAAACCTGGGAACGTGAACACACCAAGGGCCCGACCTTCACTCACGGGATTGACCCGTATGGCATCATCTCGACGGGCACAAACCCGACGGGTTGCCCGGCCGCAACTGCACCTGCCACAAATACAAACTGCTTAACGCGTGACTCCGGCGTGATTGTGAACGGCGTACGTGTTGGTGACTCAACGGCCACCATCGGCGGCGTGAAGACCAACAGCTTCTACGTGCCGCGCGCTGGCCTGAACTATAAGGTCAACAGCGACCTGCTGCTGTATGCATCAGCCTCGAAAGGCATCAAGCCGGGCGGCGTCTCGACTCTGGGCGGCGGCAACGGCGGTTATGACCTGACCCTGCTGTCGTACGACCCTGAGAAAATGTGGGTCTATGAAGGCGGGTTCAAGTCAACCTTCGCCGACGGCAAAGCCTTGTTCAACGCTGCGGCCTACTACCAAGACTTCAGCGACAAACAGGCCTCGACCCAAATCGTGCTGCCGAACGGCACGCTGGGAACCCGCATCGTCAACGCAGCGTCAGCCCGCGTGAAGGGTGTTGACGTCGAAGCCGCCTTCCAGCCGACACCGGAATTGGGCTTCAACATCGGCTACACCTACAACGATGCGAAATATAAAGACTTCGTTGTCCGTACGTCCGGCGCCAATCCGATTGTGCGTAGCCAAAGCTGCATCCCGGTCGTGACGTACACCGCGAACGGCGTTGCCACCACCGTGGTCAACCCGACCGCGCTGCCGGCTGGCGCAGTTGTCACCGGTCGTTCATGCGATGTCGACAAGTCAGGCCACAAGCTTGAGTTCGCACCCACCAATTCACTGCAAGTCAGCACCACGTACCGTGCTGATCTGGGCAATGACATGATGTGGGTAACCGAGTTGAACGTTCAGGCCCAAAGCAAGCGCTACACCGATGACGATCAACGCAGCTACCTGCAAGGGTTCTGGAACGCTGATCTGAGCACTGGTGTTGAAGGCGCTCGCTGGACTGTCACAGCCTATGTGAACAACCTGTTCGATGACGACACCATCAAGGGCGGCCTGGCCAACACCGACTTCCCGAACTTGTCGGCCATCGCCTCACCGGCTCCGTTCACGCTGGTGCTGCCGTCGAACTTCACGGCGAACCTGCCCGACAAACGTCAGTTCGGCGTACGCGCCGCTTACAAGTTCTAAGCTTTAAGCCAAGCTACAATTTCGAACCTCTTAAACCCCTCCCGGTCCACCGGGAGGGGTTTTCTTTTTCGGTTTGGCGTGGTCCTTGAATTTGCCGCCGCACAATCATCTTCATGATGAGAGAGACAGCGCGCCGTTAGCTGGTGACAACCGAACGCTGTTCACAGACGCGTGAGCGCAAAAACAGCACGGCGAGACCGATAGCTCCAAACGCGAAACCGATTCTGTATACGCGCCGCCTTCGCGCCGATTTCACGCCGCAATGCAGCGGACAAAGTATGCCCAAATGTTACGTTAGCGGACATTTTTTGCGTTTTCGGCGCACAAAGTATGTCCTTCAAGCAACACTCGACTAAACTGCAGTCGTATGACCACGAAATGGTCATGAATTCAGTGCGTAAAGCTTGGCGTGCTAACGCCTCTCAAATACCATCGCCGCGATTGGGAGATTTTCGTTCTAACTTAATTGAGGGAGAGTAAGAGATGACGCACGCTGCTCTGCGCGGCTTTGCGGCTGCCTGCTTGGCAACAACCTGCTTGGTTGGGATTGCTGCCGAAGCTCAGGCGCAAATTGAAGAAATCGTGGTGACAACCCGCAAACGCGCCGAAAATCTGCAGGAAGTGCCGATTGTCGTAACCGCGTTCACGTCTGAGACCTTGGAGCGCAAGGGCCTCGCCGACCTGAAGGACGTCATTAAGTACACCGCCGGCGTTCAGCTTGACGAAGGCTTCTCGGCCCAGGACACCCGCGTCGTGATCCGTGGTCTGTCGCCCACCCGCGGCCGCCCGAACGTCGCGTTCCTGATGGACGACGTGGATATTTCGTCTGAAGCCATTCAGACCGGTGGTTCGAGCTTGCTCATCAACCCCCGCCTGTTCGACCTCGAGCGCGTCGAAATCGTGAAAGGCCCCCACTCGGCCCTGTACGGCCGTTCGGCTTTCGCGGGCGCGATCAACTACATCACCAAGAAGCCGGGCGACGAATTTGAAGGCAGCGTGTCGCTCGATGCCGCCACCTATGGCGACTTCGAAGCGAAAGCCGGCATTTCCGGTCCGGTTGTTCCTGGCGTCCTGAGCATGGGCCTGAACATTGCCGGTTGGAGCTCGGACGGTTTTTACAACAACTCGGTGACGCGTGCTGATGTTGGTGGCGGCGAAGGTGCTGGCACCGCAGTGTCGGCCGTGTTCACGCCGAGCGATGATTTTAAAGCTACGTTCCGTGCTGAATACTCAAGCGATCACTTCGACCCGCAAGCGCGTACGCACATCGGCGCCACCTTGGCACCGATCCCGACCGCAGCTCTGGTGTTGGCCAACCCGCGTCTGAACGGTCAGTACCTGACCGTCACCGGTTCGGCCGGCACGGTCTCCAGCCGCGCCTTGGTGCCGACGCTCTCGACCGATCCGCGTACGGGTGAAGACTACACCGGCAACCAGCGTCAGATCTTCCGCACAACGATGCGTTTCGATTACGAAACCTCGTTCGCAACGCTGTCGTCCATCAGCCACTACGGCACCGGCCGCGTGCATCAGTTTGAAGATGCGCAACGCCAGGGCGACTTCAACAACCTGACGATCGCGGCCGAAACCAACTTCAACACGCACACGCGTTTGATGAGCGAAGAACTTCGCGCAACCTCGAACCAAGAAGGCCCCTTGAACTGGGTCGTCGGCGGTTTGTGGTGGAACGAAGAAGTGTGGCAAGACAGCCGCTCGTTCACCTGCTTCGTGCCGACCGGTTCGACCTGCGGCCCGTTGGTCCGCCAAGTCGGAACGTCGCGCCCGTCTGCGGCTGAAATCTATGGCCGTGATACCCTGCACTATTCGGCCTACGCATTGGCCGAGTACAACATCACCGAACAACTGGGCATCTCGGTTGAAGTTCGTCACAGCTGGGAAAAAGAAGGTCTGTTGGCCCCCGGTACCGTCAGCAAAGGCATTGGCTGCGCCTCGCCGTTCCGTGCCTTGCAGGCTGACAACGTAACCCTGCGTTGCTCGGGCGTTACGGCAACTCAGAACTTGCCGTTCACCAACCCGACCTTCAACAACACGGTTGCGGCCGGCATCAACCCGGTGACCAAGAGCGACTTCTGGGCCCCGCGTTTCGGCCTGGATTACAAAGCGACCGACGACATCCTGCTGTACGCGTCGGCCTCGAAAGGCATCAAGCCGGGCGGCGTCTCGACGGTGTCGGGCGGCGCTTCGGGCATCGACGCGGCCTCGCAGGCTTACGAGCCTGAGAAGCTGTGGGTCTACGAAGTCGGCACCAAGACCTCTTGGCTCGACAACACACTGCAGTTGAACGCTTCGGGTTACTACCAAGACTTCTCGGGCAAGCAGGTCTCGACACAGATCCTGCTGTCGACCGGTTCGACGGGTAGCCGCATCCTGAACGCTTCGTCTGCGCGCGTTTGGGGCTTGGATTTGGAAGGTGGCGTCGCCATCAACGAAAACCTGTCGTTCTCGGCGGCCTATACGTGGTTGGATGCGAAGTACAACGACTTCGTGATCGCCAACAACAGCTTGGGCACGATTTCCAACGCTGGTAACTGCACGGCGAGCACGCTCGCTGGCGCCTTTACCTGCTTGGTCGACCGGACCGGCAACAAGTTGGAAGACACCCCGACGCACTCGCTGCAGTTCTCGCCCAACTGGACGGCCCCGCTGTCCGGCGACGTCAGCTACTTCATCGAAGCCACGGTGCAGTACACCTCCAAGCGCTTTGACACGGAAGACAACAAGTTCTTCTTCCCGAGCTACTGGAACACGGACCTGCGCATCGGCTTCAACAATGAAGCTGCTGGTTGGGAAGTGGTCGGCTACGTGAACAACTTGTTCGACGACGACACCATCAAGACCGGTTTCGCGTCACCCGACTTCCTGCGCTCGTACTGCTTGGGCGGCCCGCCGTGCAACATCCCGGGCGTCGGTGCAGGCACGTTTAACTTCGTGCTGCCGAGCCACTTCACGGCTTCGCTGCCGGATAAGCGCCAGTTTGGTATCCGCGCGAAGTACAGCTTCTAAGACCTAAAATAGAACGTCGAGTTCTCGTCAGAACCCCCGCCGGTTTGCCCGGCGGGGGTTTTTGTTTCCCCATACACCCTCAGAAGTTGAGCCAGGACATGAGGTTAGGGCTAGGTCCCAGCTTCGAGCATCAAAGCATTACTAGGACACATACCTTTATATATCTTTTTGTGGCTTTCGCGCCATCACCGGTAACAAAAACAAACATCATATGTATATAACCCTTGGCTTTATCCCCACACAGCCAATACCTTTTCTGTACTAAGGGCTTCGGCCTGGAAACTGGGGACTCATCATCACGTAATCGTTATCTCGTCATCACGCCGATTTTATCTTGGGGGGTAAATCCATGGCGCATTCCGCTTCACGCAGCCTGATCGCACTTTGCTTGGTTACAACATCTTTGGTGGGTGTTGCCACCGAGGCCAGCGCGCAACAGATCGAAGAGATCATCGTCACAACGCGTAAACGTGCCGAAAGTTTGCAAGAAGTCCCCATTGTCATTCAGGCCTTCACGGCGGAAGTGATGGAACGCAAAGGCATCGCCAGCCTTGAGGATGTGACGAAATACACCCCAGGCATCAGCTTGGAAGAAGGCTTCTCGAAACAAGACACGCGCATCACCATCCGCGGCTTATCGCCCACGCGTGGCCGCCAAAACGCGGCTGTTCTGATCGACGACGTGGATATTTCGTCCGAAGCCATCGCCTCGGCCGGCGGCTCAATGTTCATCAATCCGCGCCTGTTTGACACCGAACGCGTTGAAGTCGTGAAAGGCCCGCACTCGGCCCTTTATGGTCGTTCGGCGTTCGCCGGCGCGATCAACTACATCACCAAGAAGCCGGGCAATGACGTTATGTTGAATGCGTCGGCCGACGTCGGCACCTACGGCAAGGCCGAAGGTCGCGTCAGTGCCAGCGGCCCGGTGATCGAAGACAAATTAGCCATCGGCGGCGCAGTTGCGTTGTGGAACGAAGGCGGCTTTTACCGCAACAGCATTACCGGCAAGCGTGTCGGCGGCGGCGACGGCCAAGGTGTGTCGGGCGGCGTGACGTTTACGCCCACCGAGCAGTTAAAGTTCTATCTGCGCGGCGAGTATTCGGACGATCACTTTGATCCCGAAGCACGCACGTTCGTGAGTCCCACGCTGAATACATTGACAGTCCCTGCATCGGCCATTGCGCCGGCAGGCACCACGCCGATCCCGGGCATCACCAGCACCACGACCACCACATCTGCGGTGCTTGGTAAAATCCCCGATGCGGCACGTTTGCCCGTCGTCCGCCTTAGCCGCAACCCGCGCACGGGCCAGGACTATCCGGGCGACGACCGCACCGTCAAGGCGCTGTCGCTGCGTTCTGAAGGTGACTTCAGCGCCGTGTCGTTGATCAGCATGAGCTACTACGGCGATTCAAAAAGCACGCAGTTCCACGACACTTTGGGCGCCGGCGATGCAACGGTCGTCAACGCCATTCAAGAAACACACTTCGTCACCACCAACAAACTCTTAAGCCAGGACCTGCGCCTGCAATCGGCTGACGAGGCCGACAGCCCCATCAGCTGGTCGCTGGGTGGCTTGTTCTGGAACGAAGTGACCCGCCAGATCGGCCGCAGCAATGCCTGCGTATCGACCATCGGCGGCTGTAATACGATTCTGTCAACCTTGGGAGTTACCCGCCCCTATTTCGCCCCATCGAACGCCGCATTCGGCCCGGTGCAGAACGAGTATAATCGCGACACACATAACTACTCGGTCTACGGCATCGCTGAATACAAAGTCACCGAAGAATTCAGGCTGTCGGTCGAAGCACGCCACACGTGGGAAGTTGAGAAAATCGCTGCCACCATCAACAGCACTTTAATCGGTTGCACCGGCGGCCAACGCACCCTGAACACGACAACCGGCGTATTGTCGTGCACCGTGCCAGCCCCGCAAGGCCAAAGCCCGACTGTGACGATTTTCAACAACGGCGGCGTGCTCAGCAGTCTGGCCGGAACCAAGACCAACAGCGAATTCACAACACCGCGCTTCACGGCCGAGTACAAGTTTGATCCGGCTGTGATGGTGTATGCGTCGGCCGGTAAAGGCCAGAAGCCGGGTGGCGTGCTGTCGCTGCTGGCTGCGACACCGATTGTAGTAAGCGGTGTTACGACTGGCGGCGACTATACCAATACGAAGTTCCTGGAAGAACGCCTGTGGGTTTACGAATTGGGCATGAAAGCCGAATGGCTTGACGGCAAGGTCCGTACAAACATGGACGTCTACCGCCAGGACTTTAAGTACAAGCAGGAATCAGGCACACGCATTGATGCGCAAGGTCTGCCTATTCCAGGCCCGGCCAATGCCGAAAAAGCGCGCTCGCAAGGTTTCGAGTTTGACGGCACGGCTGCTTTGACGGATCAGTTCTCGGTCTCGGCGGGCTACACCCGCATCGACGCCAAGTACAAGAATTTCAAGGCGCAGCAATCAACCGCCCCCAACATTGCTTTGGCCGGGAATTGCACCTTCACCCGTCCGCCCACCGGCAACCCGTATTGCGTTGTCGATTACTCGGGCAAAAGCCTGGTTCTGTCGCCCAAGCATTCATTTAACTTGAGCGGTGAGTTCCGCACGGAAGTGTTCCCAGACACCGACCTGTTCCTGGATCTCGACACACGCTACATGGGCAAACGCTTCACCACCTTCGACAACAATACGATCTTGAATTCGTATTTTGTTGCCGATGCGCGGATCGGCTTAAGTGCCAAGCACTGGCAGATCATCGCTTACATGAACAATCTGTCCAACAACGATGCGCTGAAGTCGGGCGGCGTTGCGTTGCCGGACTTTACCAGCGGCTTTATCAGCCCGGTCTCGCCTGGTCTGCCCTCGGGCTTCCTGGCCAACCTGCCTGACAAACGTCAGGTCGGTCTGCGCGTGTCGTACACGTACTAAACGAGCGACAAGTCAAAGGGTCGAACACGAGAGACTTAAGGTTAGCGAAGATCTCCCAATCTAACTGCCTTACATCTCCCGCAATCGAGGGCCCCCGTTCCAAACTGGGACGGGGGTTTCGCTTTGCGCGATGAGCTTTCTCGCAACAGAAATCAGGCGGCCACTTGCTTGGGTTTGCCGGCCGCACGCGCCAGCACCAGAATGCCCCATGTCACCAGAGCCAGGATGAACGTCAGCGCGTAAAGCACCGCAGGCACCCGGAAGGCCTCGACCACATTCCCCCAGCCGCGCACAATCTGGTACACGCCCACAAGGCTGAGGATATAGAAGCCCCAGAACGA
>JAEUKL010000070.1 GCA_016793005.1 Rhodospirillaceae bacterium
GCCAATGCCACCGCACCGCCGGGCTCGATCACCAGCTTCAAATGCCGGAATGCAAACGCCATGGCCGCACAGACATGATCATCACTGACGGCATAGCCCGCAGCCAGATGCTGTGTGTTGATGGGCCACGTCAGCGTGCCGGGTGTTGCGGCCAGCAATGCATCGCACAGGGCATTGGCTGTGCTGGCATTTTTCACACGCTGGTGGGCCGCAAGTGACCGGCGGTGATCATCGTAATCTTCAGGTTCGGCTGAATAGATTTTCACGCTGGGGTTTGCGTCGCGCGCGGCCAGGCCAATACCGGCCATCAATCCGCCCCCACTGGCAGGGACAATGATGTGCGCAGGCATCACGCCCATCTCTTGCGCTTGGCTCATGGCTTCAAGGCCGGCCGTGCCTTGGCCTGCGATAATGTAGGGATCATCGTAGGATGGAATAACAGTCAGCCCACGCTTGGCTGCGATGGCGAATGAAATCGCTTCACGGTCTTCGGTGGCGCGGTCGTACAGCACAACTTCAGCGCCTAACGTGCGCGTGTTCTCGATCTTCAGCGCAGGCGCATCGCTGGGCATCACAATCACGGCCGGCACATTGAACATGCCTGCCGCTGCCGCCACACCTTGCGCATGATTGCCCGACGACCACGCCACAACACCGGCTTTTTTCTGCGCATCGGTCAGGCACAGAACCCGATTGAGTGCGCCGCGAATTTTGAACGAGCCTGTACGTTGCAGCGGCTCGGCTTTCACAAAAATCGGCGCGCGCGCGATCTCATCCAGCGCATCGTTGCGCAGCAGTGGCGTGCGCACGATGTGTGGCTGCAAACGAGCTGCTGCGGCGTGCACATCTTTGCTGCTGGGCCTTACGGCGGGAGAATCGGAAGCGTGTGACATGTCAGAGTCGTGCGGGATATGGGCCCCGAGGGGTAGGGGATGGCTGCCTAATATTCAATCTTCCTGTGATCCTGCGGCTGGAAGTCCTTGTCTTTATTACATTTTAATCTTTTCTCGCGTATAATATATGCACAAAATATAGGCTTGTGTTTATTATGCCTAAAATAATAGCATTTTTGAGCCTGATGTGACCAGGTAGCGAACTAACGGCGAAATTCAGGGGATAAATGGGGATAAACATGAAGCTTATTCACGCAGCGGCTGTCGTAGCGTTTCTCGTTCCAGGCGTTGCTGCAGCGCAAGATACCGGTTTCGGAACATTTTCCGGCAGCCTCGCGGCGACGACCGACTACGTGTTCCGCGGTTACAGCCAGAGCGATGAACATCCGGCGATTCAGCCCGGCATCAACTGGGATAGCGGCGTTGGCTTTCACCTGAATGCGTGGGGCTCGAACGTCGATTTCAATGACGGTGGTGAAGCCGATGTTGAAGTGGATCTCACCGCGGGCTTCGCGGGTTCGGCCGGCAACCTCAACTACGATGTCGGTGCGATTTTCTACTGGTATCCCGGTGCCGCCAGCGCGCTGAATTACAATTATTGGGAAGGCTACACGACGCTGAGCTATGCGGCCGGCGATAAAGCCACGCTGAACGCAGCCGCATATTACTCGCCCGACTTGTTCGGTGGTTTGGATGACGCGTGGGCGTTCCAGGTCGGCTTCTCGCGTAAACTCGACGATAAACTGACGTTCGACACTTTTGTCGGCACGCAGATGCTGAAGTCGACCTCGGGGTCGGACTATCTCTACTGGTCGGCAGGGCTGACCTACAGCTTGCCGTGGTTTGACGCCAATATCCGCTACCATGACACCGATGTGTCGGTCTGCGGCGGCCAGTGCGGTGCCCGCGCTGTCCTGACGTTATCGAAATCGTTCTAGGCTTAAGGGCGCTGTCGGGTTGATGACATCTGTCATCAATTCGTCATCGTTCTTTCATCTGACTGCGATGGCCTTCCCCGATCATACGTGATTGAGGAAGGCCGTTTCGTTTCTGCATCGTGAAACTGCGACGTCGCAGCCATTTCACGGTTTGGATTTATGAGCGTATCGCCAGTGCAGATAGCCCCAGTTCAAGCCACCCAGGTGCCCACAGCTGTTGCACCGCTTCCGCTTCATATCAGCCGCGCTACGGCGGCTGCGCTTTGCGTGGCTGTGCCGCTGGTGTTCGGCCTTTACGCTGTCCTGCTGCCGCAGGATGCCAACTGGGATCTGCAGAATTACCACTGGTATAATGCCTATGCCTTCCTGACGGGCCGTGCTGATCAGGATATCGCGCCGGCCCATGTGCCGACATTTTACAACCCCACGCTGGATGTACCGTTCTACCTGGCGGCTCAGGTTCTGCCGGCGCGGGTCCTCGCGTTCATTCTCGGTGCGCTGCAGGGCCTGAATTTCGCTGTGCTGTATGGCATTGCGATGCGCGCCTTTACGGGGGTTGCCGTGTCCCAACGGCGGTTGTCGGCATTGGGTGTCGCGCTGGTGGGTGTGTTGGGCGGCGGCAACTTAGGAATGATCGGCACCACCTTTTACGACAACATCATCAGCTTGTTTGTGTTGTCTTCGATATGGGTGGTGATCGGCACTCATTCCGCATCATTGCCGCGTTTGGCGGTCGCCGGTTTGCTGGCTGGAATCGGCGTCGGCCTTAAACTGCCTACTGTTGTGTTCGCCATCGGCCTGTGTGCGGCGTGCTTTGCTCTGCCGGGGTCATTTGTGCAGCGCTTTAAGAGCAGCTTTGTCTTCGGGCTCGGCGTTCTGTTGGGCTTTGCCGTTTTTGCGGGGCATTGGACGCTGCACCTGTGGGCTGCGTTTCAAAATCCGGTGTTTCCGTATTTCAACGGGCTCTTTCAGTCGGACATGGGCCTGTCGCAAAGTTACCGCGATACGCGCTTTGTGCCGGGTACGGTCTCGGACATTCTTTTCTTTCCCATCCTGATGGCGCTGAACGCCGAGCAGGCGGGTGAAATCGTCTTCCGGGATTGGCGCATTGCCGCGGCATTCGTGATGCTGCTGCTGACACCGCTGGCAATGCTTGTGGGGCGCACGATGCCCCGTGACGATGCAGCGCCGAACAAACCCGCCGCCAAGTACATATGCGCCGCCGTGGCCGTATCGTATGCCGTGTGGCTCGGGCTGTTTGGAATTTACCGCTACCTCATTCCGGTCGAAATGCTCGCACCTTTGCTGGTGGTCATTGCCGTAATGCTGTGGCCTGGCCCGGCGCGGTTTAAAACGAATCTTGTCGTCGCGGTGTTGGCGTTGCTGGTGGTGACGGGAAAGCCCGGTACGTGGGGCCGCGTGCCTTATGGGGATACATTTGTCAGCGCAACGCCGCCCGAGATTGCAGAGCCCGCGCAAGCTTTGGTTTTGTTGGCGGGCCACGCGCCCGTGGCCTGGACCATTCCATTCTTTCCGCCCGAAGTCTCGTTCGTGCGCATCCAAGGATTCATCAACAGCCCCGAGGACGGCGATACCGGCTTAAATCGCAAAATCCGCAACCGCATCGAATCCACACCGGGTGCGATTTACATGCTGGCCCCGCAACAGGACCGCGCGTTCGCAGACACCATGCTGTCGTACTACGGCCTCGCCCTCGATGTTCAGAACTGCCGCGCTGTCTCAGGCAACCTTGCCCCCAACATTGAACTCTGCCGTGTCAACCGGAGGACACCAGAATGAATGCGCATGTGACCACCCTCATTATGCCGACCGTTGCGGTTCTGGTGCCCTGCTACAATGAAGAAGCTGCCATCGCCGATGTGGTGCATGACTTTAAGGCGGCGCTGCCGCATGCCACGGTTTATGTCTATGACAACAACTCGAAGGACCGTACCTGCGAAGTTGCGTTTGCTGCGGGCGCTGTTGTGCGGCGCGAGCCGTTACAAGGAAAAGGCAACGTTGTGCGGCGCATGTTCGCCGATATCGAAGCCGATGTTTACGTCATAGTGGATGGCGATGCCACTTACCATGCCGCCAGCGCGCCGAAACTGATTTCGCATCTGATTTCAGAGAAGCTCGACATGGTGAACGGGGCGCGTGTCGAAACGGCTGAGGCAGCGTATCGGCCTGGTCACCGCTTCGGCAACCTGATGCTGACAAGTCTGGTGACAATTGTTTTCGGCAAACGCACCACGGATATGCTGTCCGGATATCGCGTGTTCTCGCGCCGGTTTGTGAAAACGTTCCCTGCCTTGTCCCGCGGCTTCGAGATTGAAACGGAATTGACAGTGCACGCCCTGGAGCTGGGCATGCCCATCGGTGAAATCGCCACACCTTATAAAGAGCGCCCGCCGGGCTCGGTGTCCAAGCTCTCGACATACAAGGACGGCTTTCGCATCTTGTGGATGATCGGCAAGCTGGTGAAGGAAGAGCGGCCCATGCAATCCTTCGCGATTACGGCCGCTGTGCTGGCGCTGCTGGCTGTGATTCTGGCGTGGCCGGTGGTCATGACCTTCATGCAAACCGGCCTGGTGCCGCGCTTGCCGACGGCTGTATTGGCCACGGGCGTGATGCTGCTGGCTTTTCTGTCCCTTACCTGCGGCGTGATCTTGGAAACGGTGACGCGAGGGCGGCGCGAGATGAAGCGCTTGCGCTATCTGGAATTACGTGCTCCTGATTTTCCGGTGTTTAAGCCGTAAAGTCTTCGGCGGCGTTCATCCGGAAGCGATGCGATACCGTGAGTGATGCGACCAAGCAGTTTTTGCGCTTCGGCGTCGTGGGTGTCGGCGGGCTCATTGTCGACACCGCCGTGCTGTATACGGTCGTCTACGGCTTAGGCTTTGGGCTGTATGCGGGGCGGGTTATTTCGTACCTCGCGGCCGCGACATTCACGTGGGCGGCGAACCGGCGCTTTACCTTTGTCCAGCCTGATCCGGCACCGGCCTTCATGCAGTGGCTGAAATTCCTGGCGGCCAACGCCATCGGAGCGGTGGTGAATTACGCGACCTATGCCGCGCTTGTAACCTGGCTGCCGCTGGCCAAGGACTTTCCGGTCCTTGGCGTTGCGGCAGGCTCAATCGCAGGGTTGTCGTTTAACTTCACCGCCAGCAAACGCTGGGTGTTCAAGCAGCCGTAAAGTTAAATGGCGTCTTGCGGTGCCGCCGTGGGCGGCAGGCGCGTTTCGCGGGCACGTGGGCTGGTTTCATCAGCGCGGTGATCGCTCGCCAGCCAGGTATAGACGGTCGGCAGCACGAACAACGTGAACAACGTGCCGACAGACATGCCGGCCACAACCACCAAGCCCAACGAGAAGCGGCTGGCAGCACCTGCGCCACTGGCGAACAGCAGTGGCAACAAGCCCGCCACCATGGCCGCCGTGGTCATCAGGATCGGGCGCAGGCGAACCTGGGCCGCGTGCTCAATGGCGGTGCGGCGGTCGACTTGGTCTTTGATCTGCATGTCCTTGGCGAATGACACCATCAGGATGCCGTGCTTGGTAATCAGCCCGATCAGGGTAACCAGGCCGACCTGAGTGTAGATGTTGATGGTCGACACGCCGAAATACAGCGGAAGTAGTGCGCCGAAAATCGACATGGGTACGCTGACCAGAATCACCAACGGATCGCGCAAGCTCTCAAACTGTGCGGCCAGGACCAGGTAGATGGCGATCAGGGCGAATGCGAAGGTGTACATCAGCTGGTTGCCTTCCTCGACGTACTGGCGGCTTTCGGCCAGGAAGTCCGAGGTAAAGCCCTGCGGCAGGACCTGCGCTTCTTTCTGCAGAAACTCCACCGCCTGGCCCATCGATGTCCCGGGCGTGGGAATGGCACGGAAGATCGCCGAGTTCAGCTGGTTGTAGCGATTCAAGCCCGTCGGCTCGACATCAGTGTGGATGCCGACAACGGTCGACAGCGGAATCTGATCGCCCGAGCCCGTCTTCACATAGAAGTTGCGCAAGGCATCGCCGGTCAGGCGGGCCGCGCGCGGCACTTGCGGAATCACTTCGTACGACCGGCCCTCAAGGCTGAAGCGGTTGATATAGTTCTCGCCAACCAACACGGCCAGAGTATCGCCGATGCTCTGCATCGAAATACCCAGGTCGCTGGCTTTGTTGCGATCAATGTCCAGCCGGATCACGGGGCTGTCGAAGGCCAGGTCGCTATCAACCACCATGAACAGGCCGCTCTTGCGGGCTTTTGCTTTCAGCTCTTCAGTGACGTTGTAAATGGTCTCGTACGAGCCCGACGACGTCAGCACGAACTGCACCGGCAAGCCGCCGAAGGGTCCCGGCAGCGACGGCAAGGTAAAGGCAAAACCCTTCACGCCGTCCAGCGTGTTCAACTTCTGCTGCAACTCGGGTTGAATTTTCATGGCCGAACGGCTGCGTTCGTTCCAGGGCTTCATATCCATGGCCGCGATACCGCTGCTGCCGCCGCCTTGCCCGAACAGGATGAAGCGCGAGCGCGTTTCAGGGAAACTCCCCAGCATTTCATCAAGCTTACGGCCATAAGCAATGGTGTAATCGATGTTGGCGTACTTCGGCGCTGCAATTTGCGCCAGCACCGCGCCCTGATCCTCAGCCGGTGAAAGCTCCTGACGTGTATTCAGGTACAAGAAACCCACTAGGCCCAACACGACAATTCCGATCATGGCCGTGATCGGCCTGTAATCCAGGCTGGTTGCCAGTTTACGGGCGTACCAGGTCTCAAGTTTCTGGAAGCTCGCATCAACCTTCTTTGCAAAGCCGCCTTCCGAAGCGTGGGGCTTCAGAAGGGCCGAGCACATCATGGGCGACAGCGTCAGCGCAATAATGCCGGAAATGATGACGGCGCCCGCCAGCGTGAACGCGAACTCGCGGAACAAGGCGCCCGTTAAGCCGCCCAGAAAGCCAATCGGCGCATAAACGGCCGCCAAAGTGATGGTCATGGCAATGACGGGGCCGACGATTTCGCGGGCACCCGTCAGGGCCGCTTGAATGGGCGTGTAGCCTTCTTCGATGTGGCGGTAGACGTTTTCAACGACGACAATGGCGTCATCGACGACAAGACCAATCGCCAGCACCATGGCCAGCAGCGTCAGCAGGTTCAAGCTGAAGCCAAAGGCCAGCATGAACACCGCAACGCCAATGATCGATAGCGGGATCGTTACAATCGGGATCAGTACCGAGCGGAAGTTACCCAGGAACAGGAAAATCACAACCACGACGATTGCCATGGCTTCGATCAGCGTCGTCACCACTTCGTCGATGGACGATTGAATGAAGTCGGCAACGTCGTAAGGCACGGCATACTTCAAAGTAGGCGGCATGGTGCGATCTACTTCGGGCAGGATCTTGTGAATGCCTTCCGATACTTTCAGCGGGTTCCCCGACGGTGTTGGCGAAATGCCGATCATCACTGCGTTTTCACCGTTGACCATGGCTGCTGTGCTGCTGTTCTGAGGGCCGAGGTCAACCGTCGCGATGTCGCGCATACGGACGAGTGCGCCGTCTTCAGATTTGACGACCAGATCGCGGAACTGGTCCACGTCGGTCAAAGCGGTATTGGCCGTGACGTTCGTGACCACAAAGTAGCCCTTCGCCTGGCCGGGCGCAGACTGATAGTTGTTGGCGCGAATGGCGGCCGCAACTTGGTCGGCCGTGACGCTACGCGCGGCCATGCGCTCCGGATCAAGCCACAAGCGCATCGCGTAGATCTGGCCGCCGATGATGTCGACCGAGGCAACGCCTTCGACCGTCGAAATCAGCGGCTTCACCACGCGTGTGATGTAATCGGAAATCGCGGCACTGGGCATGCTGGGGCTGGAGAAGGCCATGTAAAGCGCCTGCACGCTTTGGCCGACGGATTTGGTGATGATCGGGTCGTTCGATTCACGCGGCAGCTGGTATTTCACCTGCTGCACTTTCGCCATCACCTCGGTCATGGCTTCACCGGGGTCGCGATTAAGCTTCATATAAGCCGTCACGGTGGACGAACTTTGACTGGATGATGAGGTCAGATAGTCCACGCCATCGACAGCAGCCACAGCCTGCTCGATGGGTGTCGTAATGAAGCCCTGCATCAGTTCGGCCGGTGCGCCGGGGTATGCCGTACTCACCGTAATCACCGTATTGGTGAGTTCCGGGAATTGGCGCAGCGGCAAGTCGAACACGGCGCGTAAGCCGACCAGCAGGATCAGCAAGCTGACCACGATCGACAAAATGGGACGACGGATGAACAGATCGGTAAAAGTCATGGCGGATCTCGGGTTTGGTCTCGAATTCGGGTGTAGTCTCGAATGGTCATTTGCCGCGACGGCGTAGGGCCATCGAAGGGTTGAAACGGCGGACGGCGCGGCGGTGCCGTCCGGCGTTCAATCGTGATCGTTAAACCTCAGTAACCGAAACGGGTTTACTCGCGCGGCGGTTCGGCGGGCTTCACCAGCGTCGGCGTGTCGTTCAAGGCCAGGTGCGCGCCGTCAAACAGCTTGCTGAGACCTGTGGTGACAATACGTTCGTTCGCCTTCAAGCCGGTCTCAACAACGATGCGGCCATCAATGGTTTCGCCCACTGTGACTTGCGTGCGCTTGGCCGTCAGCACGGGCTGACCCTTCGCGTCTTTGTCATTACTGTTCTGAATGACGTAAACCGAATTGCCATAGAGCGAGTAATCCAGTGCGGTTTCCGGGATCGTCAACTTGTCGGTTGCCGCCGGCAGTTCCACTTTCAGATTGGCAAACATGCCCGGCATCAGCTGGCCATCTTTGTTTTCGGCAACTGCTTGCATCCGGATGGTGCGCGTCGACGTATTCACCTGCGGATCAATCACGGCCAGGATGGCCGAGAAGGTCTTGCCCGGGTAGGCATCGACGGTGAAGTCGATGTTCTGCCCTTGGGTCAGCACCGGGCGCGCCTGCTCGGGCAGGGTGAAATCAATGTACAGGTTCTGCACATCGGTCAGCGTCACCATCGCTTTGCCGGGCTCGAGGTAGTGGCCGACTTCCGATTGGCGCACACCCAGCACGCCGTCAAACGGCGCGCGCAGCGTTTTCTTGCCGATCATGGCTTCCGCGCGGGCAATGGCCGCGTTCGCGGACGTGTACTCGCTTTGCTTCTGGTCATACGTCGCTTGCGAAATGCTGCCTTTGGCCAGCAACTCTTCGCTGCGCTTTAATGTCACGGCGGCCAGGCTGGCTTGCGCGCGCGCGGTTGCCAGATCGGCCTGCTCGGTGGCGTCGTTCAGCTTGGCAATCACATCGCCTTTCTTCACGGCGGTGCCCGGCACGAACGAAATGCTTGTCACCTTGCCCGAGACTTCGGGCGCAATCGTGACCTGGTGAATCGCCGAGACCGAGCCGATCGCCGTCAGGTTTTGCGGGACGTTCGAGATTTTCACGGTCTCGAAGTTCACGCTAACCGGCGGCGGCGTATTGTTGGCCAGGAACGACTTGATCATCGAGTTGCGGAAGATGTTGAAACCCACCAGCAGCCCGATCACGACTAGCAAAACCAGACCCGAAATCACGATGGCTTTGCGCATGCGCTGCGGCGTCACGCGGCCATCCGTCAGTCCGGTGAAGACGGATTCAATCTGCGACAGTGCGGAGGGGGTACGTTCTTGGTAGTTCATGGTCAGTCCTATGGATCAGCAATCTTTTGGTCAGAAACGGCCTTAAGCGACGCGAGCAGGCTTTAAGTCGGTTCTCACATTCGGGCAGTCAGTTTTTATGTTGGCGTTTAACTCAACAGCATCGTCGATGGGGTCGGTGACGATGCTGGCCGGGTTGTAGGCTCGCGCAATGGCGGCGGCCGTGACACCCATGCCGCGCAGAATAAAGCGCGTGGTATCGGCCACCCATTCCTCGACAGATGAAACGCCATCGGGTTGCAAATTATGAAGTGCGGTGCCGCCCACCATCATTTGCAGCAGGCCCATCAGCCAGAAGCTGCGCGCCGGCGATAAATCGCTTTCGATATCGCCGCTGCTACGCGCCGCGGCCAGCGAGCGTTCGATCTGCGGCGCAACCGCATCGCCGTAGGCTTTCATGGCTAGGCGCACGAACTCGCCGTCTTCCACCAGGCTTTGCATGAATAACCGCTGGCGACTTTGCTCGGCGGCACTGCGCGCATCGACAGTCGCGAAGTAGAACACCAGATGGTGCACGGTCTCGGCCAAGGTCGCGGTCGACGGCGGCAGATGCTCCAGCGCCGTGAAGCGCGTGGGCGTGTCGTCGCGGCAGTAATCAATGATGGCGTCATACAACGCTGTCTTGTTGGCGAAGTATTTAAAGAGAAGCCCTTCGGAAACCCGAGCGGCTTCGGCGATCTCTTTGGTCGTCGTTCCGCTGAAGCCTTTGCGCGCGAAGAGCGGCATGGCGGCCTCAACGATAAGTTGGCGACGTTCGTTTGGTGCAAGTCGGGTGCGCATGGGCGGGTTGGTAAGTGGGTACTCACTTAGTGTCAAGTGACAAGCCTGATGCATGGCTATGCAGAATAAGAATGGCTAAATCAGGGCTTTATTATCAGTGACTTAGGCCTAATCAGATATAGCGTTGCGCTGACCGAATTGCGGTGGAATCACAAGGCCTTACGCTGCGGTGCAGCATAACTGCCGCACTTGCTTGTATACTGCCATACACATCCGTCCGATTTTTATACCTGCGCGCGGCGAGGAAAACCGTGAACCTGCACTGCGTGTGTTCGCGCCACAGCCTGTATTTTCGCCGTAAGGCCCTCCGATTCTCGGTCGGACGCTGAATCAGATGCGCAGGCCCGATTGTGCGCGCGGCGCGCTTCACGTATCAGGCGCGAAGTTTCTGGCGAAGGAGCGTGACCGATGACCAATTTGAATCCGCACGATGTTGACCCGCTTGAAATTGAAAAGTGGCGCACCTGGATCGGCAAATCGGAATCACGCACTGAAATTCTCGACGTCGAAAGTCTGCGCCGCTTCGCTGCGGCGATCGGTGAAGATTTAGATGTCGAGAAAACGCAGCCGTCATTGGCGCACTGGGCGTTCTTTCTGCCGGTTGTTTCACCCGATCAGATCGGGCCCGACGGTCACTCCAAGCGCGGCGGCTTTTTGCCCGCCATCACGCTGCCGCGCCGCATGTTCGCATCATCACAGATGCGCTTTGATAGGCCCTTGACGATGGGCCGGCCTGCGACCCGCACATCCGTTATTGCTGACGTCAAGCACAAGCCCGGCAAATCGGGCGACTTGGTGCTGGTGGATGTAGAGCACACCATCACGCAGGGCGGCAAAGACTGTGTTGTTGAGCGCCAAACCATCGTTTATCGCGGTGACGGCGGGCGCACGCCGGCGGTTGTTGCGGTCGAACAGGCCGCAGACCCGGCAGATGTGCTCTGGCAGCCCGGCCCTGTGGATTTGTTCCGCTTCTCAGCCGTGACCTTCAACAGTCATCGTATTCACTACGATCACGCTTACACCACGGAGATTGAGGGCTATCCCGGATTAGTGGTGCACGGGCCTTTCACGGCGGCAAAGCTTTATGGATATGCCGCAAAAACAGGTGGGCCTTTAAAAGCCTTCGCCTTCCGGGCCTCGGCTCCCTTGTTTGTGGGGCAGCCTGTGCGCCTTACCGGCGGCGATGCAAGCCAAGAGGTCCGCGCGGTGCGGTGTGATGGCGTCACCGCCATGTCGGCCACAGTGACGCGTTGAAGTTTCGCATAAGTGAAATTCCGCATAAGTTAAAGTCGTAAAAAGAATGCGCGAATTGGTCCGGACGCCGCGCATCGCATGAAAAGTTAATTGATTTCAGCCCTTAAGCCCCGTCAAATGGCGCCCAACGATTACCGAAACGTGCTGGGCTTGTTCAGGAGGGGTTAGCGTCATGGCGAAATCATCATTGGTCGCGCTGCTGGTTATGGGCGTGATGGCGGCGGGTGCCGCGTCTGCGCAAGATGCGCCAGCGCAAACCGATCCTCTTCTGGCCAAAGGCGAGTACGTGGCGCGCGCGGCCAACTGTGTCGCCTGCCACTCTACACCTGATGCGCCGGCTTTTGCCGGCGGCTTGAAGATGATGACGCCCTTGGGCGCCATCTATGCCACCAACATCACGCCTGATCCGGAAACCGGCATCGGCAGTTATGCGTTGGCCGACTTCGACAAAGCCGTGCGCCGCGGCGTTGCGAAAGATGGCCATCGTCTCTATCCGGCCATGCCGTACCCGTCGTATGCCAAGATGACGGATGAAGACATTGCGGCCCTGTTTGCCTACTTCACCAAGGTCGTGAAGCCCGTGAAGGCCGCCAACAAGCCCAGCGAAATTCCGCCGGTGTTGAATTGGCGCTGGCCGTTGATGTTCTGGAACATCCTGTTT
>JAEUKL010000078.1 GCA_016793005.1 Rhodospirillaceae bacterium
GATTGGCGGCAAGTGCGCCGAGATGAGCTGCCAGCTGTCGCCGCCATCACCGGTGCTCCACAAACTGCCCGTCGTTGAGCCCATGGCGAGTTCGTTGCCGGTGTCGTCTACCGCGAGGCCGTGGCGATAAATCAGATCAAACGCGTTGCCTTGCGGTAATCCTTTTTTCAAGGTCTCGAATGATTTGCCGCCGTCTTTGGTGCGGTTGACGACTACATTGCCGTCGACGGGGAAGCGGTCTTCGTCTTTCTTGGCCGGCACAAACCACGCCACATCGGCGTTTTTGGGATGCACCGCCACCGCGAAGCCAAAGCTGGAAATCGGCGCCGTGGTAATTTCGTGCCAGCTTTGCAAGTTGTCGGTGGATCTAAAAATCCCGTTGTGATGCTGCGTCCAATAAATGTCGGGCGATGTGGGCGACTGCACCATCATGTGCGGGTCCTGCACGTCGGGATCAAACTGCATCTCGGGTGGCATGAAGGCCGCGCGCATGCCTTTGGCTCCAACCTCCCAGGTTTTGCCGCCGTCGTTGGTGACGCGCACGCCGCCACACGACACCGCGATGGCGACACGGTTGGTATTGCGTGGATCAACACAGATCGAATGCAGCGCAGGATGCTCGGTGCCGCCGCCCATCCATTTCTCGCGCTCAGGGATCGACCATAGATCCGTATTCATAACCCACGTGTCGCCGAGATCGGGCGAATAGAACAACCCGCCCGGGGCCGTGCCACACCATAGGGCTTTTGGGTTCTTCGGATCGGCCCATTCCAGAGCCCAGACACCTTTCAGTGAAGGGGCTTTATCATCTTTCTCCCCGCCCTCAATGGTCGGGTATGTCGGCGGCGCAAACTCGGTCCAGGTTTTGCCGGCGTCTAAGCTGCGATGCATTTTCACGCCGAAATGCCCGAGGTTCAGGGCCGCGACAACGGTTTTGCCGTCAGGGCTTGGCAACGCCAGCGATGCGTTCGATCCTAAAAAGTGCGTACTGTCATGCGCCCAGACGCCACCGACTTTGCGGTAGATCATCAGCCCTTTGCGGGTTGAAACATAAAGCGCGTTGGCCATTCAGCCTCCTGATAGAGCTTGCATGACATACAACTCACTCTCTGGCGTGACGGGATGGTCCAGGATATCGCGGCGGATATGCGTGTTATCTAAAAACATCGCGATGTGGACCCGCACCCGGCCTTGATCGTCCAGCACGTAACCTTTGATGGCGGGATGCTTGGCGAACACGTCCGCCAACACATCGCGAATGGTGGTGCCCGACGCGGCGACTGCACCGCCCGGGGCCACATGCCGCAAATGTTGCGTGAAGTGAACCTGAACCAAGACCAAAGCCTCCCCGCTTTAGTTGGCTTTCTTTTTAGCATGAGACTGCCGTAGAATCAGCCCATGAGAATCAGCGCATGACACATACACCGGATCAGCTGCGAGCAGCCTATCAGGCCGGGCTTTATTTCTTCTCGCCCGAGAACCTGCTGACACACAATTCAGGCTGCATCATCGAGGGTCTGCTGGATCTCGGCATTAAGGTGCACGCCAATACCGGCGCCGTTACCTCACGTGATGTATCGAAGCCTTTGACGAACGCCGACACCGCCGCCCTGGTGGCGCCACCGTCGGCCGGATATGCGGCGTTTGTGATCGACATCTCGCACTCCAATGCCTACGTGCCCCTGGAAAGTTTGCGCGGCGGGCGCTTGGCCTACCTGACCAACAGCGACATCAGTTTGTTCTGCGACGTACCGGAACCCTTTCCGCTGTTCGCTGTGCATGAAAGCACGTTCGCGAAAAAAGGAGGAAAGCGGTTTGCACTGGCGTTTGGGCCCAGCAACGGGCTGATAGCCGCCACAGAAAAGCGCATGGCTTTTGCAAAACGCGAGTTGACGGCTTTGCGTAACTTCCGCCCTACCTTCAGCCAAAGCGTACGCGGGCTGTTGGACATTGCGTTCGTGCCGCATCTGCAAAAACACATGCCCGTCGATGCTTCATTATTGGCGCCGAACGATTACCTCAACGGATTGATGAGTTCGCAAATCTGCCTGGCTTACGGCGGCGACTTCTACACATCGCAACGCGACAACACGTGGCTGCAATCAAAGCAGCCCGAAGTGTTCAAAGTCCACACATTCGCAAAGTTTGATGGCAAGGCGCTGGTGATGCGCTGGGATAGCTGGCGTTTTTGGGAAAGCCTGATGGCCGGATGCCTGACGGTGCATCTGGATTTTGAAAAATACGGTTTCGACCTACCTGAATTACCGCAAGCCTGGGTGCATTACGCCCCCCTTGACCTGGATGACCTGAAAGCCAGCACCGAAGCGTTGATGGATCATCAAAAGCAGTGGCCCGAGATCGCCGAAGCCGGCCGCGCGTGGGCCATCGCACATTACGCGCCGCAGCCCACAGCGCTGCGATTTCTAAGCCAGCTATTGTAGCCTTTACGCAATCGCTCCTTAAGCAATCGCAGGCGTGTAGTGCTTTTTCTGGCTTGAAACAATGTCCTCGAAAGCGATGGTTTGCACGCGCGGGTCCTGCTTGCGCACGATACCTGCCGCCGGGTCCGTAATAACGTTCAGCACCGTGGTTTGATCGGCGGCAAAGGCGCGGCGAATGGCGGGCGCAATGTCTTCCGGTTTTTCAATCCGCTCACCCTTTAAGCCAAACGTATGCGCGATCAGGTGGTAGTCGCATTGGCCCAGTTCGCAGTTGATGTGCCTGCCCATCGCGTTCATCTGGCCGTGCTTCTCGGTGCCCCAGCCGCCATCATTGGACATCAGGCATACGATTTTGAGGCCCGCGAGCGCCGCGCCGTTCAACTCGGCGCAGTAAAAGCCGAATGAGCCATCGCCGGTCACCAGCACCACTGGGCGCTCGGCTTCGCCTGTGTCTTCGGCGATTTCACGTGAAGCGGCCGCAGCCCCCAAGGCTAAAGGCGTGCCGATGCCCATAGAACCGAGCGGATAGTGATCCATGAACGCGCGTTCTGATTTGATCCGCAAAATGGCGTGCATCCAATTCTGAATGTCCGCGCCGTCGCCCACATAAATCGCGTTCTCGGGCATCTGCGCCATCAGGTCGCGTCCCATACGATACGGGTGAATCGGAGCCGCATCGCCGCGCCCAAGCTCATCAATGCGCGCCATGCGCACTTCCATGGCCTTGTTCACCCACGCAGGTTCACCAACCCCGGCGTAATTCTTTGCCGCCAGCGCGGCACTTAAGGCGTCCAGCGCCAGCTTTGCATCGGACGCAATGGCCACATCGACCGCGCGATTGCGCCCGATCTCTTTGGCTTCCACGTCGATCTGGATGAATTTCGCATCAGCGGCAAACCGCGGGGCCAAGCCATAGCCCAACCGCTGACTCAAGCGCGTGCCGACAAACAACACCACATCGGCGTCCTTCGCCGCCACTTGCGCCAAAGGCCAACTGAACCCAAGTTTCAAATCTTCAGGCACCAGCCCGCGCCCTAAATTGCCGCCGAACACCGGCAGTTTGTAGGTGCGCGCGAGATGCCGCAGAGTTGCACCTGCACCCGACAGAGCAGCGCCCGTGCCGGCCACAATCAGCGGGCGCTTGGCGTTGGCAATCAGGCTGACGGCTTGTGCGATGCTCTCGGCACTGGGGCCCGAGCGCACGGGCGCCAAGTGTTCTTCTTTGGCTTGCTCGATGTATTCGACCGCAGCACCTTCAAACTGTTGCGGCACGCCCAGCACCGCCACACCTGGGCGGCCCGATGTCGCATGACGCAAGGCCGTATCGACGAATTCAGCCAATCTATCAGCCGTGGGAACTGTGCGCGCCCACTTGCAAATTCCTTTAGCCAGATGAAGCTGATCGTTGTCGCCAGCCCCATCGGCTTCCAGCGTGTTCTCAGGCGTCAGCGAGACAATCACCACCACCGGTGAGCACGCGAGGTTGGCCGTGATGATGCCCGTCAGCGCATTGGGCAAACCCTGGTCAGCTTTGATCAGCGCCACACCCACTTTGCCGGACACCCGCGCATAGCCATCAGCCGCGGCCACCGTGGCGGTTTCATGCCGGCCCGAGACAATGCGGAATTTTTCATCCTGGGCGGCGAAGAGAAGATGTGTATGCGCCGTACCCGACAGACAGAAAATGGTTTTAATGCCGGTCTTTTTCAGCGTGCGGATAATCACTTGCCCGCCGTTGAGGCGGTTGGTCTTAGCCGACGTGGATGGTGTGCTGGTCATAACTTACTCCGCTGCATGCTTGGATGTGTCCGGGACAATGCGCAGAGATACATCGCAACTGTTCAAAGGCTCAACGCCATTTTTTGTCACACGCACGGTATCCTCGACATGTAGATTGCCCCAACCGACTTCGTAGTAGGGCATATCTAGCGTGAAAACCATGTTTTCGTGGAAAATAAATTCGCCCTGGCTTCCTGGCATTTGCGGGCCGATGGGTAGCGGGTGGTCGGTATGTTCCAGTCCCACGGAGTGCGGGGTGACGACAAAAAAGCCGGGGAAGCCCGCTTTGGTGACGGCGTCGATGACCGCCTTGCTGACCTCTTTGCCGGTCACACCCGGCTTGATCATCGAATACGCCACATCGCAGCCCAGTTTGACCGCCTGGGTGCGCTTCAACACGTCGGGGGCAGGTTCGCCCACAACGGCCGAGCGGCCGATATCGCCGTGATAGTATTTGTATTCACACAAGCCATCGAAGGTGATGACCTGATTGCGCTGCACGGCGCTTTTGCGTTTGCCGTTGGTGCCGGTCGATAGATACACGGGCCGGCCGCCGCCGCGCGCAACCTCAGTGTTGTAGATGATTTCCAGTTCCTGCTGACTTATCCCCACGCGCAGCGCTGCAATGGTGGCGTTCACCGCATCTTCGTTGATCTTCGACGCTTTCCGAAGAAGCTCAATCTCTGGCTCAGACTTCACCATGCGGATGTCGCGGAAGATGCTGGTGGCTTCAACGCCCTTCAGATCGGGAAGGCCCATGCCGTTCAGCCAGGTGATGACGCGCGGATCGTCGGTACCAAGTTTCGCCTTCGTCAGGCCCGCATCCTTCAGCGCTTTCTTTAAAGCATACGTGGGGTTGACTGAATACTTGCCGCGATGCGTTTCAACCCACTTCACATAATCCAAATCGGCCGGCGCCAGTTCACCCGGCTTTATGGGCCAGCGCATACCGTCTTGGCCTGCCATGGGCTCTTCGGTGTCGGGGTCGAAGTCGCGCTTATCCAGGAAAATCGGGTGCGTGTAGGCGCAGATGTTGGGCACCCACGTTGCATCAGGCGTTTCATGCAAACGGGTGAGTTCAACGGCGGTTGCGATGAGTGCTGCGGGCGCTGATTCATTACGCGGCAACAGCCCGTAATTGTAGAAGGACCGCCGCATGCGCATCAGCGGGCCCCAATAATCCGTGAGGTAGTAGATGTTGACCTGATTGACCGCGAGCAGACCATCAAGACCATGCTTGTCCATGATCTCGTAAGCGCGGGGTTTATTCAGCAGCATCGCTCCCTCCCTCTCGGTCAGGAGCGATGATGAATGCTCCTGAATCTCAGTCGAAAATAATAACCTGGCGCACGGTGGCGCCTTCCGACAGTTTATCGAAAGCCTCGTTGATGTTCTCTAGTTTGATGCGGTCGCTCATAAGACGATCAACCGGCAGCTTCCCGGCTTTATATAGGTCAATATAGGTTGGGATATCCCTTACCGGGACACAGGACCCCAGGTAACTACCTTTGATGGTACGCTCTTCAGCAACCATCTGCGACGGCGAGAACGCCAGTGTCTTTTGCGGATGTGGCAAACCACCCGTCACAGTCTCGCCGCCACGGCGCGTGATTTTCCACGCGAGTTCCAGGGCCGGGATCGAACCCGCCATTTCGAACGCGTAGTCCACGCCGCCTTTGGTCAGCTCTTTGATTTTTGTTACCACATCAGGATCTGTGGCATTGAAAGTATGCGTGGCGCCCAGTTGCTTGGCTAACGCCAGCTTGTCGTCGCGCAGGTCAATGGCGATGACCTGACGCGCACCGGCGGCCATGGCGCCCAGCAAGCTGTTCAAACCGACACCGCCCAAGCCGATCACGGCCACACGCGCACCAGCTTTAACACGAGACGTGTTCAGCACGGCACCGACGCCGGTGATGACGGCGCAACCGAACAGGGCAGCTTCTTCAAACGTCAGCGATTTATCTACCTTCACGACGGAATTGCGGCTGACGACCGCATGGTCTGCAAAGGCCGACACGCCCAAATGATGGTTCACGGGGTTCTCGCCCGCTTTCAGACGACGCTGGCCAGAGACCAGTGTGCCGGCGGTGTTGGAGACAACGGCCGGCTCGCACAAGGCCGGACGGCCTTCGGCACACGGAATGCAGTGACCGCATGACGGCACGAACACCAGCACCACATGATCACCCACTTCGAGGTCTTTCACACCTGACCCCAGCGCCTCCACAACGCCCGAGGCTTCATGGCCCAAGGCCATGGGTGTGGGGCGCGGACGGTTGCCGGTGATGACCGAGAGATCGGAATGGCAAAGCCCAGCGGCTTTAATTTTCACCAGCACTTCGCCTTCACCCGGCGGCGCCAACTCCAACTCTTCGATTTTCAAAGGTTTGGATTTTGCATAAGGGGTGGGCGCACCCATTTCATGCAACACGGCAGCGCGGATACGCATAGATTTGTCTCCTCAAAGCAACTCGGATAATTGAGATTTTAAGAACTCGGCGCGGGGTCTGCCAAGTTACACATCGGCGGTGTACACTCTGACGGACATTGATGATTGGGATTGACGATAATCGAGATTGAAAATGCCTTCGATTGGTTTGTACTTCCTGGCCGCGATCATTGTGCTGATTATTGTCATGATGTCGGTGCCCAGCGACAGCCGGACGCTGAGTGACCGTCCGGCATCCGGTTATGTGGTTCCCGCGTTTCACGCGGCGAACTAATTATGCCGCCAATCTTTAAGCCAGCGGAACCGACACCACGCGCCGTGCAGCCACGGCCTCGCGGTAAATGATGATCAACCCCGCCGCCACAATCAGCGACATACCCGCCATGGCCGTCTGATCCGGCAATTGATTGAACAACAGCCAGCCGAACAACGCGGCCCACACCAAGGCTGTGTAATCGAAGGGCGCCAACACCGAGGGCGGCGCGTAGCGGAAAGCAAATGTGAGCAACAGGTGACCGATGCCAGCGCATAAGCCCGTGAGCGCCATGGCCGCGAAGGCAGGCCACGTCAACGGCTGCCACACCAGCGGCGCCCACACCGCCGACACCGCCATGATGGCGAGTTGCGGATAAAGCGTGATGGCCGTTACCGATTCAGTGCGGCTGAGAATGCGATTGGTCAGCATGTAGGTGGCGTAGCCCACGGCCGAGAACACGGGGAGCAGGAACATGGGATCGAACATTTCGGTTCCCGGCCGAATAATCACCAACATGCCGACGAAGCCCAGTACCACCGCACCCCAGCGAAATTTGCCGACGTGCTCTTTCAGCACCACGACCGATAGCGCCGTCATGCAGAGCGGCGCGCATAGTCCGATTGCAGTGGCTTCGGCCAGCGGCAATTTGCTTAAGCCGAAGAACCATGTGTAGGCGAGGCTGACCAGCAGTACCGAGCGCAACCCATGCGCCCAAGGCCGTGCGGTTTTCAGCGACGTCAAGCCGCCCTCGCTACGCGCCGTCGGCACCAGGATCAGCAGTGCAAAAAAGCCGCGGCAGAAATTCAACTGCGCCACGTGATAGTCCTGCACCACCCACTTCCCCGCCGCATCGGTGATGCACATCGTGATCATGCCCAGAATCATCAGCATGATTCCAAGCGGGCGGTTATCGGCGTGGGGGGGAGGTACAGCGGACATGCGTTTGTCTCGCATGAAAGCCTGACGGAATCCAGCCGCCGTGCTATCAGGGCTGATGAACAGCGCCACACAAGCCAGTGATTCAAAGATGGGCGACTTCAAACCGCAATACAGCTTCGAGGAATGGGTGAAGTACACCCTGGTTCCGCCCAAGCTGTACATGTGGCGCTTGCTACGCAAGCACGCACGGCGGGGCGAGCGCGAATTGAAACTGCTGCCGCAGTTGGTTGATAAGAATAAAATCGCGCTCGATATCGGCGCCAATAAAGGTGTGTACACGCACACGCTGGCCAAGCTGGCGACACACGTGCACAGCTTCGAGCCGCATCCGAAAATGTTTCCGCTGCTGGCGCGCGCGTTACCCGAAAACGCGACCGCGTATCATGTGGCCGTGTCGGACACGGGCGGCACGGCGGAACTGGTGATCCCCAGTTACAACAAGCGCGGACTTTCAAACCAGGGCGCCTCGCTGGACCCCAGCAAAAAGAACGCGCCGTTCGGGTTCACGTCGGTCGCCATCGCCAGTCGCACGATTGATTCCTACAACTTCACCAACGTGGGCTTCATCAAGGTGGATGTTGAAGGGTTTGAGCAGGCCGTGGTGCGTGGACTTTTGGAAACGGCTGCGCGCGAAAAGCCCTGGCTGATGATCGAGATTGAAGAGTGGCACACCAAGCGGCCCATTGAAGATTGTTTAGCCGACATGCGCGTGCTGAATGCCGATGTGTTCTTTGCAAAAGCTACAGAATCGGGCGCGGAACTGCGGCCTATCGCCGATTTCGACCCCGAAAACGACCACCGCAAGCGCCGCAAACAGCCGGGTTACGTCGGCAATTTCTTCTTTAAACCGCGGTAAATCGCCGTTTTCCGCGGCTTTTATGCTTTAGAGTTGGCTTGCCTACCCTTGTCCGCACTGCGGAGAGGTGTTACACCCCCGGCCATGACATCGTTCCTAAAGACAGTGCGAATGCTGACCGCGCGAATTATGGCCCCGATTCTCTAACGAGAGTCGGGCACCGTACTTTCGCGCACTCAAAATCAGCTTTCTTCGCACCTCTTTCAGGATTTATTGCGTCATGTCCTCTGCTGTTAAGCCTCCTGCAGCTCAAACCACTTCCGTTCTGTCTGCTGATACGGTCCGTGCCGCGCGTGCGCGCATGGCCGGCAAAATTATCGTCACACCCACGGTGTATTCCGAAGCGTTATCGCAAGCGACCAAAGCTACTGTTTATCTAAAGCTTGAACTGATGCAGCACACCGGTGCTTTCAAAGCACGCGGTGCCATTGCCAAGCTGAGCACGCTTACGGATGCACAGAAAAAAGCCGGCGTGATCGCCATGTCGGCTGGCAACCATGCACAAGGCGTGGCCTACCACGCGAGCAAGCTGGGGATTCCAGCCACCATTGTGATGCCGCAGGGCACGCCGTTCGTAAAAATCCGCAAGACGCGCGACTACGGTGCGACGGTGTTGCTGGAAGGCGAGACACTGGTTGAAGCGGCCAACTACGCTGAAAAACTGGCGGCTGAAAAAGGCTATACCTTCATTCACCCGTACAACGACCCCGAAGTGATCGCGGGCCAGGGTACGTTGGGCTTCGAGATGCTGGAAGCAGTGCCCGAACTGGACACGATCATTGTGCCCATCGGCGGCGGCGGATTAATCACCGGCGTGGCGCTTGCCGCCAAAGCCATAAAGCCCAGCATCAACATCATTGGTGTCGAGCCCGAGCTTTACCCATCCATGAGCAATGCGTTGAATGGCACCAACCGGCCGTGCACGGGCGCCACCATCGCCGAAGGCATTGCGGTGCAGACGGCGGGGGAAACATCGGTGCCGTATGTGCGCGAGCTTGTCAGCAAGGTTGTGACCGTAACCGAAACCAGCATCGAGCGCGCCATCGCCATGCTGGCAACCAAAGGCAAGACTGTCAGTGAAGGCGCTGGTGCGGCGCCCTTGGCGGCGATGCTGGAATACCCCGATCTGTTTGCCGGCAAGACCGTGGGCTTGGTTGTCTCGGGCGGCAACGTCGATGCGCGGATGCTTTCATCTGTGCTGATGCGCGACTTGGTGCGCGAGCGTCAGGTCCTCACGCTGAACATCGAAATGCCCGACAAGCCTGGCCAGTTGCATGCCGTGTCCGGCATTTGCGCCGAAGAAGGTGCGAACGTGCTGGAAGTGATCCACAGCCGCTTTGCCTTGGACTTGTCGGCGCGCTCAGCACGCCTGGGGATTACGATTGAAACCCGCGACGAGGACCATGCCAAACAGGTCATGGACCGCATTCGAATGTCGGGCTTCAAACTGAGCTTGCGCGACCCCAACGAAGAATGACCTGACATGAACCCTGTCCTCGTCGAAGTCACACGCGGCGACGCTTTAGGGAATGAGCAGGTGGAGAGCATCCACCGCGGCGCTGCCTGTGTCGTCGATATCGACGGCAAGGTGGTGCACGCGTGGGGCGATGTGGAAGCCATTACCTGCCCACGCTCGGCTGTGAAGCCGATGCAAAACCTGCCGCTGATTGAAGCCGGGGCGGCAGATGCATTTCATTTGTCCGAGGAAGAACTGGCGCTGGCATGTGCCTCGCACAGCGGCGAGCCCACACATACTGAACGTGTCGCCGCATGGCAAAAGCGCGTGGGCTTAAGTGTCGATGATTTGGAATGTGGCGCGCACCCGCCCACGCACATTCCCAGTTACGAAACCTTGATCCGTGAGGGCCAACGCCCATGCCCGCTGCATAACAATTGCTCAGGCAAGCACTCAGGGTTTTTGTGCCTCGCCATGCACATGGGGGCCGGCACAAAAGGCTACGTCTCGCCCACACATGCTGTGCAGCGCGCCGCGCTGATGGCCGTGAGCGACATGGCGAATGTGGACTTAAACGCTATGCCCCTGGTGCGTGACGGCTGCAACGCGCCCAACGTATTTATGCCCTTGCGCAACTTAGCACTTGCTTGGGCGCGGTTCGGCGCACCCGACAAGTTGGCCACCGTCCGCAAGACCGCAAACAAAAAACTGCTGCACGCTATGAAGGCACAGCCCTATTTGTTTTCAGGCACTGACCGGCCCTGCAAAATCATCACCGAGAACTTGCACGGCGCAGGCGTTGCCAAAGTGGGCGCGGAAGGCGTGTTTGCCGCCTGCATCCCCGAGCAAGGTTTAGGTATCGCAGTAAAGATCGACGATGGCGCAGCCCGCGCGGCCTCTGTTGCGATCACATCCATCCTGAAAAAACTCGGTGCGCTGAAAGACACCAAAGCAGTATCAAACCTGCTGACCGTGCCGCACAAAGCCTGGGCCGGCCCTGAAACAGGCGTGGTACGCGCTGCCGCCTTTACTTAATCAGCTTACTCAACTCTTTGAATTCGGGCGTGCCCGCGATGTGCAGCCACTCGAACAAGGCCATTTCTGTGCTCACCACATGCACGCCTGCTGCGCGGTAACGGTCCAGCGCCAGATCGACACTTTCTTGTTTGCGTGATGTGGTGGCATCGGCCACCACGAACACATCCAACCCCATGTCTTTAAAGCCCAGGGCACTTTGTAAAACGCAGACATGCGATTCAATGCCCGCAATCACCACCTGACGCCGCCCAGCGTTGGTCAAGTTTTGGGTGCGATTCACGATTGCGACATCGGCGGCACAACTAAAGTGCATTTTCTCCAGCACCGGCGCATCGCCCTTCAAGTTGCTTAAGCGCTCTATCGTCGGCCCCAAACCCTTTTTGTACTGCTCGGAGACGGTGGTGGGCACATTCAAACGCTGGGCGGCCTGCATCAGTACGCCGCAATGCTCCACCATGCGTTCGCCGTCGTGCATGGCAGGCAGCAAACGGTCCTGCACATCAACGATCAAAAGCTGGCTCCGCGCGCGCTCTAAAAGCATTTAAACGGTCTTCTGCTTGTTGACGAGATTGTCGAAGGCTTCTTTGTCAGGATTGCCCAGCTTCATCACGTTCTCAAGCAGCGCACAGCCCTTGATGACGGCAGGGCGGGCGCCCACCGCTTCGCGCCAGCGCTTCACGTGCGGATAGTCTTCAATATCAATCTGGTGGAATGGATAAATCTTCACCCACGGATATGTGGCCATGTCGGCAATAGAGTAATCGCCGGCCAAATATTCCTTCTCAGCCAGGCGCTTGTTCATGACGCGGTACAAGCGCTTCGTCTCGTTCTGGTAGCGGTCAATGCCGTACTGAATTTTTTCCGGTGCGTACTGCAGAAAGTGTCCACACTGGCCGAACATGGGGCCGACGTTGGCCACCTGAAATACCGTCCACTGAATCACGTCGTACTTGCCCGCCATGTCCGTGGGCATGAACTTGCCTGTTTTCTCGGCCAGGTACATCAGGATCGCGCCGGATTCGAACACGGCATAGGGTTTGCCACCCGGGCCATCACGATCAACGATAGAGGGGATTTTATTGTTGGGGTTGATCTTCAAGTATTCCGGGTCGAACTGGTCACCCTTCAGCATGTTGATGGGGTGCGTTTCGTACGCCAGCCCGCATTCCTCAAGCATGATGGGGATTTTGTGCCCATTGGGCGTAGGCCAGTAATAAAGGTCGATCATGGTCGTAAGTGCCGATTTGTAATGCAATAACAAGCCCTAACCTTAATGGCTGTGGCGGCCTTGTGGAAAGCGTGATCCTGCACTTGGCTTGGAGGCCGCACCGAACTTCGCTACGATACGCTGCATGCCGAACCGAACTCCCCTTTCCCGTGCCGTGTCGCACCGCATTCGCGGTATCGGGCCCACCATGAACCGCAAGCGCGTCATTTTGCTGATGACCGTGGCGGTGTTTTTCATGTTGGCATACCTGATGGTCATGGTGTTTGGCGGGCTGCCGCCATGGCCGGTGCTGTTGTGGTTCGCCCTCAGCCACGCATTCTTCTGCACCGTCATCTGGCGGGTACGTCAATTCAAAGGGCCCTATACCGAACCTACGCCCGAGCGCACCACGGACGATTGGAGTTAGGGTCACTTGAGAGCGCGAAAGGCTCCTCGCGCAAAATTCAGCACACCCGCTTCTCCACGTCCATAAATCTGTTTGAGCCGCCGCTCAAAGCCCCCCTATGATGCTTCGGGGCCGGCTGAAATAGGGGTGAGCATGGAACGCGCCAAAGTTTTTCTCGACCGCTTGAAAACCGTCGAGCAGCTGTTGTGCTTTGTCGCATTCATGGTCATGGCCGGCGCGCTGATCTATGACGTTCTTAAACGTCAGCTGACAGGCTCAGGTGCCTTTGGCGCACCGCAAGTAGGCGTCATCGGGATGATCGTTGTCTCGTATATCGGCATCGGTCTTGCGTCTGCATCCGGCAGTCACTACCGCCCGCGCTTTGCCGACAATGTTTTCCCCGCACGATTTGGCCCAGCACTTGACCGCCTGGGTGAGTTTGGGTTCGCGTTGTTTTGCGCAGCCCTGGCAGCGGTTGCGACCCAAGTCAGCCTGGAAAGCCTGGCCATCAAAGATGTCGCACCCGTGCTGCGTAATCCCATCTGGCCGGTACAGATGGTGATTGCCCTTGGCTTTGGCTTGGTTGCCTTGCGGCATTTCTTGTACGGACTTTTTCCAGAGATAAAGCCGGCACCGTCCGGCGAAGGCGGAGAGCTCGCCTCTGAGGAACAGGCCCAGGAAATTCTGCACGCCAGTGACGGCAGCGGGGGCAAACCATGACCGCTGTTGCCGGTTTTGCGCTGCCCGTTGTTCTGATCGCGCTGCTTATCCTACGCCAGAACATCATCGTCATTCTGGGGGTTGCCACCTTCGCTGCTTATTACTTCTGGGGCGGCGGCGAGATCATGAATGTCGTTTACGACATGTGGGAGGCTTCAAACCGCGACGTTCTACTGTCGGTGCCGCTCTACATTCTGGCCGGCGCATTGATGTCGCAGGGTTCCATCGCCGAGCGCCTGATTAAGCTAATGACCGCTCTGATGAAGCCTGTACCTGGTGGTCTGGCCGTTGCCTCATTGCTGGCGTGCGGTGTGTTTGCCGCGATTTCGGGATCAAGCATCGTCACACTGCTGGCTGTGGGCTCGATCATGTATCCCGCCATGATCAAGGCTGGTTACCCACGCCCATTTTCGATCGGCATGCTCTGCGCGGGCGGCACCTTGGGCATTATCATCCCGCCCAGCATCCCGCTCATTCTGTACGGGATCATGACCCAGGCCTCCATCGCCGATCTGTTCATTGCAGGTGTTGGGCCGGGCCTCACGCTGTTGGGCGTGTTTATCGCTTACTCGATCATCGTGAACTTCAATCGTGATCGCGGCCAATGGTGGTCCTTAAGCGAAGTTGCACAGTCGCTGCTGAATGCATTAGGCGCTTTGCTGACGCCTGTGGTGATTCTGGGGGGCATCTATTCAGGCTACTTCACACCCACGGAGTCCGCGGCCGTGGCGGTTTTAACCGCGATTCTGGTGGAAACACTGATTCATAAGCACGGATTCAGAAACCTTGTGCGTGGCGATTGGACCAATTTGCGCAAAACCATCGACGACATGGGCAGCCTGATGTGGCGTACAGTGGGCGAGACATCGACCATGATGGGCAGCCTGTTCCCGATCCTGGCCATCGCATTGTCGCTGAACGTGTTCCTGACCTACGAGCAGGTCCCGGCCCAGATCGTGGAATGGCTGACGGCCTACATCGACTCAAAAGTCATGTTCCTGCTTCTGGTGAACCTGTTTTTGCTGGTGGTGGGTTGCTTCCTGGATGCCGGTTCGGCCATCCTGATTTTAAGCCCGCTGTTGCCGCCGATGGCGCAAAGTTACGGCATCGACCTCGTGCACTTCGGCATCATGATGACGGTGAACCTAGAGATCGGGTACCTCACGCCGCCCATGGGCCTGAACCTGATTGTCGCCATGGGCGCGTTCAAAGAAGATTTCCTGACCATCTGTAAGGGCGTTTTGCCCTTTATTGGTTTGATGATCATTGTGCTAATGATCATCGCCTTTTATCCGCCGCTGAGTTTGTTCCTTATTCAATAAGCTCGGCCTTCATTCCTGGGGAGGAGTGAAATCGTGAATCGTGTACTTTGGATTGGTGTGGCCGTGCTGGGTGCTTTTGCGCTCGGTTTGTTAGCCGTGACGCGCGATGAAACCGTGAACGCAGCCTGGATCGTCATTGCGGCCACCTGCTGCTACCTCATCGGGTATCGCTTCTACAGCCAATTCATCGCGGGACAAGTTTTAGCGCTGGACGATGCGCGCACGACCCCTGCCGTTCGAATGAACGATGGGCTTGATTATGTGCCCACCAATAAAGTGGTTCTGTTCGGACATCACTTCGCGGCCATCGCCGGGGCGGGCCCCTTGATCGGCCCCGTGCTCGCCGCGCAAATGGGATATCTGCCCGGCACGCTGTGGATTCTGATCGGCGCTGTGTTTGCCGGCTGCGTGCAGGATTTCATTATCTTGGTGTTCTCGACCCGGCGCGATGGTGCGTCATTGGGCAAAATGATCCGCGCCGAGCTGGGCCAGACCGCCGGCATTGTGGCGCTGTTCGGCGTGATGGCGATCATGATCATCCTGCTGGCCGTGCTGGGCCTGGTGGTGGTGAAAGCCTTAGCGCAAAGCCCCTGGGGCACCTTCACCGTCGCCATGACCATCCCCATCGCGGTGTTGATGGGCGTGTACATGCGCTTTATCCGCCCCGGCAAAATCGCCGAAGCCAGTATCGCAGGCTTCGTACTGCTGATGCTGGCGCTGGCGGGCGGTGCAGGCGTCGCCGCTGACCCCACGTGGGCAAAATGGTTCACGCTCACGGGCCCACAACTGGCCTGGGCGCTGATTATCTACGGCTTCATCGCGGCCGTTCTGCCGGTATGGCTGATTTTAGCGCCACGCGATTACCTCAGCACCTTCTTAAAGATCGGCACTATTGGGCTTTTGGCCATCGGCATCATCGGCACGCTACCTGATCTGGCCATGCCTGCCGTGACGAAATTTGTGGACGGCACGGGCCCAGTATTCGCCGGCAATCTATTCCCGTTCCTGTTCATCACCATTGCCTGTGGGGCCGTGTCGGGTTTCCACTCGCTCATTTCATCAGGGACCACGCCCAAGATGCTGGAACACGAAACGCATGCGCGTTCCATTGGGTACGGCGGGATGATCATTGAATCGTTTGTCGCCGTGATGGCCATGGTGGCCGCCTGCGTGCTGGACCCCGGCCTTTACTTCGCCGTCAACAGCCCGGCCGCCTTGATTGGAACCACGCCCGCTGAAGCGGCTTCGGTTATTTCAAGCTGGGGCTTTGTGATCACCCCCGAAACCCTGGAACAAACCGCAACACTGATCGGCGAAAGCTCGGTGTTGTCGCGGACCGGAGGCGCGCCGACGCTGGCGATTGGCATGGCGCAGATTTTGTCGGACTTCATTGGCGGTGAAGGCTTCATGGCCTTCTGGTACCACTTCGCCATTCTGTTCGAAGCTTTGTTCATCCTCACTACCTTGGATGCAGGTACGCGTGTTGCACGCTTTATGATCCAGGATTTGCTTGGCTTGATTGCCCCGCAGATCGGCCAAACTAAATCTTTCGCCGGCAATATCATCGGCACAGCACTATGCGTGGCAGGGTGGGGCTACTTCCTCTACCAAGGCGTCGTCGACCCCCTGGGCGGTATCAACACACTGTGGCCCTTGTTCGGGATTGCCAACCAGATGCTCGCCGCCATGGCGTTGGTGCTGGCGACCGTAATGCTGGCAAAGCACGGCCGCACGGTCTATGCCTGGGTCGCGGGCGTTCCATTGGCTTGGTTGTTAATCTGCACCATCACCGCCGGTTGGCAGAAACTATTCCACCCCGATCCGAAGATCGGCTTTATCGCCCACGCCAATGTGTTCAGCACGGCTTTGGAGCAGGAACGTATCATCGGGCCCGCCAAATCGCTGGATCAAATGGAGCAGCTGGTGTTCAACGATTGGATCGATGCGACCATGTGCGCGATCTTCCTGGTCGTGGTCGTGACGGTTGCATTGTTCGGGCTGCGCGAGTTGCTGAAAGTGCGCGGCAACACCACGGCGCAGGCGGCGGCCTGATGAAACAGAACATTCTTACGGACTGGTTCAAACCCCTCGCTTTTAAACAAGTGTCGGCGCAAGTTGTGGCGACGGCGCGGCTGATGGTGGGCGTGCCCGACTATGACGCTTATGTGAATCACATGCGTGCGCGCCACCCCGATGAAACGCCCATGGACTACACATCGTTCTTTCGCGCGCGCCAGGAAGCGCGCTATGGTGCAGGCGCAACACGCTGCTGTTAGATCCCGCCGTCTCATCACCGCATTCTTATGTTCCGCCATCTTTATGATTTTATGATCCGGCTTGCCGAGCACCCGCGCTCGCTGCATGCCCTGGCCGTCATTTCCTTTGCCGAAAGTTCCTTCTTCCCCATCCCGCCCGATGTGATGGTGATCCCCATGGTGCTGGCGCGGCCCGCCATGGCCTACACCATTGCAGCCGTGTGCACTGTGTTCTCAGTGCTGGGCGGCATCGCCGGTTATGCGATTGGCTATTTTCTGTACGACACGCTGGGCGCATGGCTGATCAACCTCTATGGGCTGCAAGATGCGGCAGCGCAGTATCAGCACTGGTACGCCGAGTGGGGTCTGTGGCTGATCCTGATCAAGGGCTTAACGCCTATTCCCTATAAGCTCGTTACTATCGCCAGTGGGGCTGCGCATTTTGATGCGCTGACCTTTATCCTGGCCTCCATCGCCACGCGCGGCGCGCGGTTCTTCATCATTGCGGCACTGCTGAAACGTTACGGCGAGCCCGTACGCGCCTTCATTGAAAAGCGCCTGGACCTTTTAAGCTGGATTTTCCTGATCGCGCTGATCGGTGGGTTTGCAGTGATCAAGCTGCTATAATGGCGGCATGGCCAAGCCCAAAAAGTCCGCACCTGCAAAAGCCGAAGTGGCAAAAGCCGAAGTGGCAAAAACAGAAGCCCACGCACGTACGCTGGATGACATCGACGCCAGCCGTGGGCCAAAACGCGTAAAGGCACTGCGTGATAAATTTGAGAAAGCCCTGGAAAATCCCGACACGCGCGAAGCCATGGCGCGATACCTGCAGCATCTTCTGCGCCAAGACAAAAATCCGCGTTAGCGGTATAAAAAGCAAAAATTTGCTCCGCCCGCCGGGTTGCGGGAATCGCCATACACGCCCTAAGGTTATGCTGGGGATCGCGTACGGATTGGAATCACGTGCGGATTGAGATCAAGGCGACTTGAGATCAAAGGGGATTTTTGCATGACAGCTTCAGCATCTTCGGTAACGACGCCATCAGCCTTAAGCCGCTTCTACCATCCGCCTTTTGTAGGCGCGTTCGGCTTTATCGCGGTGCTGGGCATCGTGCCCCTCATGCACAGCTTACTGTCGCTCGTCATGCACGCGTTTTCCAAAGACTACGAAACGCTCGTCAGTATTTTAATCGGCGCGGTTGCGATCGGCATGGTGATCTACGGCAGCCTGAGAAACTCGGAAACCTTGGGCACATGGCTTGGGTTTGTGGCAGCGCATTTGGTTTGGACCGGATGGATCGAACTGTCGTTCCGCTTTAATCCGCAGTCCATGAACATGGGGCCGCTTATTATCGATGGCGAGCGCATTCTTTCGGCAAGCCTGCTGTTCGTGCAAGCCACAGTGGGCCTGCTGTTGGCGACACTGCCGTTCTTCATCTTCAACCGCGACACGCGCTGCAACGCCTTCTTGTGGATTCAACGTGCCGTCAGGTTTGATGCGGGCAAACCCGCGCCGGCCGCGGACCGCAATTTTGCGCGTATCACATTCCTGGAAGTGCTGTACGTGATCTGGTTCTGCTATGCCGTGTCGCTTTTTCTCGTCGACAAACGCTTCCTGGGGGCACATCACCCCATCACCTATGTCGCAGGCTTCGGCCTGATCATGTGGACGTTCTATCTGCTTATTCGCCTGTCGCAATTCACGCGCATCATGGCAGCGGTGCGCTATGCCGTACCCACCGCTGGCATTTTCTGGACCAGCATCGAGATCGCCCACGAGTGGGGGTTGTATGACGAGTTCTGGTCGAAGCCCTTGGAATACGGCCTGGAAATGAGCATCGTGCTGGGTGCGTTTGTGCTGGCGGTGGTTTTAGCCGTCATTATGCCGCGCCGCCGGACGGCTGTGGCAACGGCAACGCCGCAAAATTAGTAAAGGGCTCTAGCCCTTCTCGGGGCCGACAGAGACAATCGCCTTACCGATATTCTCGCCGCGCATGAGTTTCAAGAAATGCGCTGGCGTGCTTTCGACCCCTTCGACGCGGTCCTCTTTAAAACGAAGTTTGCCTTCGCGCATCAACTGGGCTGCGACTCGCTGATAGCGGGCCAGATCGTGCTCGTAGTCGTAAACCACCATACCGCGCACCACGGCGCGCTTACCGATGATAGGGCCAATGCTTAAGCCTTCAAAGTCGCCCGAGTGGTAGTCGGCAGGCCGCCCGCACAACACCACACGCGCATAAAGATTGAAAAACTTCACCAAGTCATTCAGCAGGCTTGCACCCACATTGTCATGATAGATGTCGATGCCGCCGGGGCACGCGGCCGCTAAAGCGTCTTGCCAGCCGCTTTTTTTGTAGTCGATGCACGCATCAAACCCGTAGGTGCGCGTTACCAGATCGCACTTTTCTTTGCCGCCGGCGATGCCGACCACGCGGGCGCCGGCCTGCTTGGCCAGTTGCCCTGCCGTGCCACCCACAGGCCCGGCCGCGGCGGACACGACAAAAGTATCGCCCACATTGGGCTGTGCGATATGCGCCACGCTGCCCCAGGCCGTCAGGCCCGGCATACCCAGCACGCCCAAAGCCGTCGAAAGCGGCCCCAAAGTCGGGTCGATGCGTTGGACGACTTTCTTTGGCGTGAGGGCTGCGAAATTTTGCCAGCCGGTTTCCGCAACCAGGTAATCGCCTTGTTTGTAATCGGCATGGCGGCTGCGCACGATGCGGCACACCGCGCGGCCATAAATCACCTCGCCGGGCGCAAGTTTAGCGTGCCCCGGATGATCGCCGCGCATGGCTTTACGGATGTAAGGGTCGAGCGACAAATAAATCGTGCGGACCAGAAACTCGCCGTCAGCGATTTCAGGCGTTGGCACCACATGCACTTCGAAGTCATCAAGATCGGGCATGCCGTCGCGCTGGCGCGACAGCTGAATTTGGGTATTGCGCGTCGGACTGTTCATGCCGACCCGTGCCCTTTAAGCCTTCTCGGGCCCGATCACCACCAGCGCCTTGCCGGTGTTCTGACCGTTCATCAGCTTCACAAAATGCTCCGGGGCCCTCTCGATACCGTTGGCGCGGTCTTCATGGAACTTCAGGCGCTTGGCATTCACCAACGGGGCCACGGCTTTCATGAATTCGTTCATGCGGTTGTAGTAGTCGTAGACGACCAAACCCATCAACTGCGCACGTTTACCAACGAACGGCCCCATGTTGTGGCCATTGAAGGCGTTATCGGCGCCGCGATTATACTGCGACATCAAGCCGCACAGCACGATCTTGCCGTAGAGATTAAGCTGCTGCGTCACCGCATCCAGCACCGGACCGCCGACGTTGTCGAAGTACGTGTCGATGCCATTTGGACAGGCGGCTTTCAGGTCGTCGGTCCAATTTTTATTTTTGTAGTTCACGCAGGCATCAAAACCGTATTCCTCAACGACGATGCGGCACTTTTCATCGGAACCAGCGATACCGACAGCCCGCGCACCCTTGGCTTTGGCAATTTGGCCGGCCGTGCCGCCTACTGGGCCGGCGGCTGCCGTGACCACAAACGTTGACCCCAAGCCCGGATTGGCAAGCTTCTCAACACCGGCCCAGGCCGTCAGGCCCGGCATCCCCAAGGCACCAATGTGCGCCGACAACGGTGCACCTAAGCCAGGGTCTACTTTGCGCACTTCGTCTGCGTGGCCACCATCGGAGACATAAAACTGCTGCCACCCTGATTCCAGCACAACGATATCACCCGCATTGTACTCCGCGTGCTGAGACTCCATCACCTCGGCGACACAGCGCCCGTAAATCACATCACCCTGATTCAGGCGTTGATGGCCCATATGCCGCCCCGCGATGGCGCCACGCATGTAGGGGTCCAGCGACAAATAGATATTGCGCGCCAGAAACTGCCCGGCACCGACCTTGGGCATTGGCGTTTTCATCACCTGAAAATCGCTGGCTTTGGGGTTGCCTTCGGGTTGGCGTGCAAGCTGAACCTGGATGTTGGTCACGTCTATGGTCCGGGTTAATTGGGTTTGTAGCTTTGAAGCGCCTCGGTGAGGTCTTCGATGTAGAGGCGCTCGTAATAGTTCGGCGCTTCCTTGGCCACAGTATCCAACATCGCAAGCATCTGGTCTTTAGAGAGTTGCACTTTGCAGCCCGCAAATTTGCCCTTCACCGCATGGCGTACATAGCTGATGCGCGCGGCCTGACGACCTGCCTGCGCGGATTTCAGCCAGTACTGCTCGACCAGGCAGATATCGGTGGGTGCAAAGGGCCGCTTGTTGTTGATGAAAGCCCCAAACACAAATTGAGCCTGGCGATAACCCTTGTCGGCAGCCAGGCGCACTTCCTGCACCGCTTTTTCGTTCTGCTTGTTGTAAAAGTACAAACGCCCCAGCAGGTAATGCAGGCGCGCATTGGTGGGATCGGTTTTCAAATCTGCTTCGCAGGCGGCAATGGCTTTGTCGAATTGCAGGTCCTTGGTTTCAACGGGCGGCCCCACGCGATCCGGATCTTCCGGGTGGGCAGCATATCGGTCGCAGTTGGTCATCGTATCGGCTGCGACAGCAGCTTGCGCGAAGACCAACGCCGAAATTGCAAGTATGAAACTGCGCATTTTTATTTCCCTGCTTTGAATCGTTGATAGTCAGCCGTGAGGGTCTGAACAAGAAGCGTCTGGTAATACCCTTTGGCGGTTTCTTTGGCCTTGGCGAGGTACGCTTCAATCTCAGCCGGCGTTGCCTGGATTTTGCAGCCCGTGAAATTGGCATTGATGACGTGGTGCGGATAGCTCACCAACGCCGCAAAGCGCCCCTGGTTGGCCGATTTGTACCAAAGGTCCTCAACCTTGCAGGGTTCACGCTTCACACCCTGTAAACCTTCGTCGGTGATGTAGCCCAAAACGAACTGCGCTTGCTGTGAACCGGCCTTGGCTGCGAATTCCAGGTGCGGCATCGCCTTGTCGGTTTTCTGACTGTAGAAATAAACCCGCGCCAATTGGTAGCGCAGGCGACGGTTGTTCCCGTCTTTCTTCACATCGGCCTCACACACGGCAATAGCGGCCGGCAGATCCTTCACATCATCAACGCCGGGGGCGATCCGGTCCGGGTCTTCTGGGTGCGCCGTGAGCCGGTCGCATTCGGTGATCGTGTCTGCGGCAAAGGCAGGCCCGGACAACACAAGCCAGCCGCCCAGCGCCAGGAAAATCGCTTTCATCTCACGCTCCTATTTTAATGCGTTCAGAATGTTCTCGATCAGAAGGTCGCCTGCAAAAGTGACGTGAGGGCGCGCCTTTTCGGCGAACAATTTCTGTTCAGCTTTATCGGCTACATCGGGCAACCCATCAAAGGCGCCGCGCGCGGCCAAGGCCACGTAACCCACCTGGGCGTTGAAGTGATCCATGCGTGCCGATTGGCGCCAATGATACTCGATTTCCTTGATGTCGAAGGGCACGCCGCTCGATTGCTTGTACCGAATGTAAGCAATGATGAAATGCGCCTGGCGGTACCCTTGTTCGGCGGCCTGTTTGAACGTCGCCATGGCCTCATCGATCTGGCCCGCATAAAACAAACACCGGCCCAGTTGATAGGAAAACCGCGCCACATCGGGTGCTTTGGCAATGGCGGCCCGGCAGGCTTGAATCGCCAGAGGCAGGTTCACCTCTGACCGCGGCACGCCCCGCACCACCCGATCTGGGTCCGGCGGGTTGGCCGCCAACAGATCGCAATCGGTGACATCAGAAGCTTGCGCGTTCGTAGGAGATTCGGTCATGGCGCCCAGGATGTTGTGCTTCGGCCGATCATGCTATACGGGCGGCGCGTTAAACGGCAACAAGGCCCGGTTCACGCTTTCGCGTGTGGAGCAAGCGCGCTCAAGCCAGAATAGGTCTTTTGATAACAAAGGGGAAATAGGTATGAGCGTCGGTATGGACAGCGTGATGCTGCTGCTGCACGTGATGTTTTTCTGCTACTGGCTGGGCACGGACTTGGGCGTGTTTTACTCCGCCCGCTTCATGATGCGCGCCGACATCAGCGTGGAAGCGCGCGGCTACTGCGCCAAGATCATGAACTTTCTGGACCAGGCGCCTCGTGTCAGTATGCCTGGCATTGTGGTGGTGGGGGCCACCCTCGGAATTATGCGCGGCTACCTGGATGCCAGCCCCATGTGGATCTGGCCCATCTGGATCATCGGCATCGTGTGGGTGTCGGCGGTCATTTACCTCTACATCAACGAGCATCACCCCGAGAAAATCAAAACCGTGAAGTACATCGACTTCCGGTTCCGTATCGTGATGATCATCTTCCTCGTCTACCTCGGCGTCTCGTCGCTGATGGGGGTTGAAGGTGCGGTCACCGCCAATCACTGGCTTGCGGCAAAAATCCTAGTGTTCGCCGCCTGCATGCTCTCGGGCGTCATGATCCGGGTGTACATGAAAGACTTCGGCCAGTACTACGGCCCCATGCTGCGCGGCAATGCGACACCTGAACAGATTGCAGTCGCGCAAGGGATGATGGCCAACGCCAAAATCTTTGTGCTGGCGATCTGGGGCCTCTTGGTCGTCGCGGCAGCACTCGGCCTTTGGAAGCCGTTTTAAGTACACGCTACCTTAGTCTTCTGACGGTTTCTCGATTACAGCCAAAATCGCCGTCAGTGTTGCCATCATGAACATCGTCACCGTCGTGGGCCATATCATGCCCATGACGGTGCCGGTGTAGGCTGAGGCCGTAATAATGGTGAACAGGGCCGCGGCCCCCATCGCCAATGCGCCGCATAAGCCCGAGGCGGTTCCCGCCAACTGCGGCACCGCGCTGATCGCCCCCGTCAACACCGCGCCCGAAATCACACCCAACAAGCCAGATAAAACAGCGGGCGGTGTAATCAGCGTCAGCGGTGTCGCATCCAGGAACTGCATGGCAATCGGCCACAAGGCCGCCAGAAGCGTGCCCAGCACCATGATGAGGCGGATCATGCCTGTCCGCCCCAGCACCCGCACCAGACGCGGCGAGACAACAGTTCCCATAAAGAACGCCACTGACAGCACCGACCAGTAGAGCCCGAATGTGGCCGCCGAGGTGCCGAAGTGCTCGGCAAAGTAGGCGGGTGCGACCGACAGAAACGCGAAGAACGGCGCACCCGTCAGCGCAAACAATCCGGCGTAGCAGAGAAACACCCGCGATTTACTGACGTACCAATTATTCGCCAGCATGTGCCACACACTGAACTTCATGGCCCCTGTTTGCACCAAGCGCGTCTCGGGCATGCGATAGAATGTCGCAACAACCATGGTCAGGCCCAGGACGCACAGCAAGCCAAATACGCTTCGCACGCCAAGGGTTTCACCCACATAACCGCCCACAACCGGCGCCAGCATGTGCGCCATGGAGTGCGCCGAAGCGATGTACGACATCGCCGTCACCGCCGCATCGCCGCGGTACACATCATGCACCGAAGCGCGGCAAACCGCCGCACTGCCCGCAGCCCCGCAAGCTTGCAAAAACCGCGCGACGATCAGCATCTCCATGCTGGTGCTGAGCGCGCAAACCAACGACATGATGGTGTAGACCACAAGTGACGCCAGCAGCACCACGCGGCGCCCGAAACGATCCGACAGCGCACCCAAGGCCACTTGCGCCAGAGCCAGCCCGATCATGTAGACCGAAATCACATATTGCGCCGCGCTGGTGGGCGCATTGAAGAGCTTGCTCAGTTCCGGTAGCAGCGGCGAGACCACCACCAGCGCAAATGGAGACAAGGCGCTGGAGGCAGAAAGTTGGACAGACGAGAGGCGCTGAACGGACATAGAAGATGCGATGAAAAGCAGAAAAACAGGAAACCACCTTAGCCAAAGGCGTGCATATCTGCGTTTAATCTATGCGGCAATGCTCGGGGTGCGGTCTTAAACAAAAGGACCTTGAAGTGGTCACGCCCCGCGATTCCCGGTTGATTTGACGCTATCGCATGGCCTAAGCCGATTAGACCTGATGGCCGTTCCGGGGAGCAAGCCATGTACAATCTCAAAGGCAAAGTCGCGATTGTGACCGGCGCTGGGCGCCACAAGGGCCTGGGCGAGGCTATGGCCAAGCGCCTGGCTGCAGATGGCGCCAAGGTGGTGCTGCACGATATCGGTGCCTTGAAGGGCGATATCGCGCCCGCCCATGGCGTGGGCCAGAAAGCCGAACTCGATCAAATCGTCGATGAGATCAAAGCGGCTGGCGGGGACGCAGCCGGGTTCACCGGCGACATGCTGGTGGAAAAAGATGTGGAGGCGCTTATCGCTTTCACGGTCAAAACTTTCGGTCGCCTGGATATTCTCGTGAACAACGCCGGCATTGGCTACCTGTTCGGGCCGCTGGTCGACATGACCCAGGAACACTGGGACGCGGTGTTGGGCGTGAACTTGCGCGGCTGTTTCTTCGGCATCAAGCACGCCGCCAAGCAGATGATCAAACAAGGGGGCGGTGGACGCATCATCAGCATCGCCAGCCAGGCGGCCAAGTCAGGCTTCGCGCAAGCCGCCGCTTACTCAGCCTCCAAGCACGGCTTGGTGGGACTGACGCGCGCCGCCGCGCTGGAACTGGCGCCGCACAAAATTACCGTCAACGCCATCTGCCCCAACCACGTCACGACGGGCTTGGGCGCCTGGCAGAACGATTTCATGAGCAAGGCGCAAGGAAAGAGCGTCGACCAATACCTGGCCGATATGCGCAGCCGTATTCCCATGGGGCGTCCGGGTTTGGTGGCCGATATCGCCAAGGCCTGCGCCTTCTTGTGCTCTGACCAGGCCGATTACATTACCGCCGAAGCCATGAATGTTTCCGGCGGCGAAGAATATCATTAGGCGTATTTTCAGACGAAGTGTGAAGCGGTTCGCCGCGGAAAATGCGCAAAACAAAAAGTAGGAGTCTTAGAGTATGAGCGCGTTTAAATGGCCGAACGATGCGCGATTGGCTGTGTCGTTGGTGGTCAACGTTGAAGAAGGGGCTGAAGAAAACATTCTGGACGGCGACCGCGGCCCCGAACCTGTCGACGAATTCCAGGTGGCGTTAGGTAAGCCGATCCGCAACTACGGCAATGAAACCAACTATCAGTACGGCATTAAGGCCGCAGCCCCGCGCGTGCTGAAACTGCTGCAGCAAAGCAAGATTAAAGCCACATTCACATCGGCGGCAGTGGCGTTGGAACGCGCACCGCAGATCGCCAAGCAGATTATGGCCGACGGTCATGAGGTCTGCGCGCACGGCTATCGTTGGACCGCACAGCACCGCTTTGATGAAACGGCGGAACGCGAGTTTATTTCCAAAGCGGTTGAGTCCATCACCAAGACCACGGGCAAACGCCCCGATGGGTGGCTTGCGCGCTATCTCATCACCGGCAACACCCGCAAGTTGCTCATTGAGCAAGGTTTTACTTACCATATGGACGATTACTCGGACGATGTACCGTTCTGGGATGCCTCGGGCGAGAAACCCATTGTGGTGGTGCCGTACGCTCTTGATACCAACGACATGAAAATGTGGATGGCGCCTGCCTACACGCCCGATCAATGGCTGAAGTACATCACCGACACCTTTGATGAGTTGTATGCCGAGAGCGCGGACAGCCCGAAAATGATGTCGGTGGGCGTGCACTTGCGTATTATCGGGCGGCCGGGCCGCTTTGGCCAACTGCGCACGTTCATCGAGCATGCCAAAAGCAAGCCCGGTGTGTGGTTCGCCACGCGCAAAGAAATTGCCGACACGTTTGCCGCACAAGTTAAAGCCATCGAAATAGGAATTGGGGGGCCGTGATATGGTCGCAGAAGCCGTAAAGGTTGGTGAGAAGCGATATCGTGAACGGGGCGGCCGCTATTTCGAAGACTTTGAGGTAGGCGCGACGTACGAGCACCGCCCGGGCCGCACCATTACCGAAACCGACAACACCTGGTTCACGCTCTTGACCAACAACACGCATCCGCTGCACTTCGATGCGGAGTACGCCAAGCACACGGAATTTGGTCAGCGCCTGGTGGTGTCCACACTCACGCTTTCTGTTGTCACCGGCATGAGTGTGTCGGACATGAGCCAGAAGGCCATCGCCAACTTAGGATGGACCGATATTGTCATGCCCAAACCGGTGTTTGCGGGCGATACACTGTATGCCGAATCGGAAGTGCTGGAAAAGCGCCCCAGCAAAAGCCGGCCCGGCCAGGGCATCGTGAAGTTCAAGACCACGGGCAAAAACCAGCGCGGCGAAGTGGTGTGCTCGTTCTATCGCACGGTTCTGGTGATGGGCCGCGACAGCGATCTTGAAGCCAAAGCGGGTTATTAAACCAAGCGCACTATTAACAGTTGTTACGCTGCCGTAGCTTTTAATGCACAAATTACAACCGTATGGCGGTCGTGATGCTCTAGAGGCGAAAGCAAAGGCCCGGACGTGTTGAACCGCTTGTTGAACCCCTGGCCTGTTTCGCTAGATTGCCCCGCCTTCTTGTATCCCTTTTGATCACTTGAGTCCGCCATGACCATGACGCCTGAAGAACTTGAAGCCATCCGCGATTCCGTCCGCGCCCTCTGCGCCGAGTTTCCCGCCGAGTATTGGCGCGAGACCGACCGCAACCGCGAATACCCGACAAAATTTGTCGATGCCATGACCAAGGCAGGCTTTCTGGCGGCGTTGATCCCGGAAGAATTCGGCGGTTCGGGCCTTGGTTTGCGCGCAGCTTGCGCAATCTTGGAAGAAACCCACAAGTCAGGCTGCAATGCGGGCGCCATCCACGCACAGATGTACACCATGGGCACGGTGCTGAAGCACGGCAGCCCCACGCAGAAAAAGAACTGGCTGCCGAAAATCGCCAGCGGCGAAATTCGCCTGCAGGCTTTTGGCGTCACGGAGCCCACCTCAGGCTCGGATACGCTGGCCTTGCAAACCACAGCCGTGAAGAACGGCGATCACTACGTCGTCAACGGCCAGAAGATCTGGACCAGCCGCGCTGAATATTCCGACTTTATGGTTTTGCTTGCCCGCACCACGCCGAAAGACCAAGTGCAGAAGAAAGGCGATGGCCTCAGCGTATTCATGCTGGACATGCGCGAAGCCAAAAACGCCGGCCTGACGATCCGCCCCATCCGCACCATGATGAACCACGCCACCACGGAAGTATTCTTCGACAACGTGAAGGTGCCCGCTGAAAACCTGATCGGCGAAGAAGGCAAAGGCTTCAAGTACATCCTGGACGGCATGAATGCCGAGCGCACGCTCATTGCTTCGGAATGCCTGGGCGATGCGCAGTGGTTCATCAAAAAGGCTGTGGATTATTCGAACGACCGCAAGGTGTTCGGCAACCCCATCGGCAAGAACCAGGGCATTCAATTCCCCATCGCGCGGGCCTATGCGCAGTACAAAGCAGCCGCGCTGATGGTCGAGCGCGCGGCGGATAAGTTCGATGCCGGCGAAGCCATGGGCGAAGAAGCCAATATTGGGAAAATGCTGGCCTCGGAAGCATCGTGGGCGGCAGCGGAAATCTGCATCCAGGTGCATGGTGGTTTCGCGTTTGCCGAAGAGTTCGACATCGAACGCAAGTTCCGCGAAACGCGCCTGTACCAAGTGGCCCCCATTTCCACCAACCTGATCCTGGCCTACATCGGCCAGAACATTTTGGGCTTACCGCGCTCTTACTAGAATTAAAGCAATCCCATGCCGAAATTACCGCCGTACTTTGCAGCTCTTGATCTCAACCAAATGCTGACCGATCACCCGATTGGTGACGACTTTGTTCAGCGTTTTTCCAAGATCAGCAAAGACGAACTGCGCGCGCAGCAAAATAGACTTTTTATGAACTGCGTACGCCGCGCCTGGGACGTGCCGTTCTATCAGCGCCTGTGGGGCAACGCGGGCGCAAAACCCGGCGACGTAAAATCACTGGACGACATCACCAAGCTGCCGGTGTTCTCCAAATCCGACCTCATGGACAGCCTCGCCGCCAATCCTCCGTTCGGCGATTTCGGCGGGCTTGATTTCAAAGACCCCAACCATGTTCCCGCCGTGATGCACACCACGTCGGGCACTACAGGACTACCACAGGTGCTGCTGTTCGGGCCCAAGACGCGCGAGATGCAGAACTTGTTGGTTGGCCGTGCCTACTTGTGGCAGGGCATGACGGGGGCGGACGTTGTGCATTCCGTCTATGGGCACGGCATGGTGAATGCCGGGCACTACATGCGCGAAGCGGTGCTGCACTTCACCAACGCCACATTTATGTCGGCGGGTACAGGCGTTGAAACGCGCTCGGTGCAGCAAGTGCAGAACATGCAGCGTTTTGGTGCCACGGTGATTGTGGGCTTTGTCGATTACCTGAAACGCTTGGCCCAAGTGGCCAACGAAGAAGGCATCATTCCCGGCAAGGATATTAAGATCCGCATGATCTCCGGTCACTTTGGTCGCGAAAGCAAAGCCGACATTTCGGCCATGTGGGGCGGGGCCAAGTGTTACGACTGGTACGGCGTCGGCGACACCGGCATCATTTCCAGCGAAGGGCCCGACCAGAACGGCATGTACGTGTTTGAAGACGCGCATTACGTCGAAATGCTGGATGTGGATACGGGCGAGCCCGTGGCTGACGGCGAGTCGGGCGATATTGTGACAACTGTGCTGTTCAAAGACGATATCTACCCGATGATCCGCTTCAACACGCACGATGTGTCGGCGTTTGAAGCCGACAATTCAAATGGACTTGTGAACTTCCGCCGCATCCAAGGAATCTTGGGCCGCTCGGACAACATGGTGAAGCTGCGCGGCATTAACGTGTTCCCGCACGGCATCGGCGGTGTTTTGAATGCACAGCCTGCTTTCAAAGGCGAATTTTTCTGCCACGCGGTTCGTGATGCTCAGGGTCGCGACGAAATGACCGTGAAGATCGAAGTAGAGGGCGAGCGTTCACAACCCCTCAAAGACGCATTTGAGACCTTGCTGAAAACCCGGATTGGCGTTGAAATGAATGTCGAGTTGCATGCGCCGGGTGCGCTGTCGGATCTGACCGAAGTCGACAAACGCCAGAAGCCCAAGCGCCTGTTGGATGAACGCTTTAAGAAGGCCTAATCATCAGCGATGAACGCAGACGCTTATACGGCTGATCTTGCCTTCCTGAGCATCGCCGAACTGGGGGCCCATTTGTCCAGCGGTGCGATTACTGCGCGCCGCCTGACCGAGCTTTATCTTCAGCGCATCGACACGCACAAAAAGCTGAATGCCTATATCACGGTGCTGGCGGACAGCGCCCTGGCTGCCGCTGACGCCTCCGACAAACGCCGCAAAGAGGGCCATGCGCGCGGGCCCTTAGATGGCATCCCCATTGCACTGAAAGACAACATCGACGTGGCGGGCGTTGCCACAACGGCAGGTGTTGAAGCGCGCCGCAAAATCGCCGCCGAGCACGATGCACCCGTGACAGCGCGACTTAAATACGCTGGCGCTATTATTCTGGGCAAGCTGAACATGCACGAGGCGGCCCATGGCGCCACGACCGCCAACGAGGCCTATGGCTTTTGCTACAACCCGCATCGCGCTGGCTTCACGCCCGGCGGATCGTCGGGCGGATCAGGCGCTGCGATCGCGGCGGGGCTGTGCGTCGCGGCCCTGGGCACAGATACGCTCGGCTCTATCCGCATCCCTGCATCGTTCAACGGCATCGCGGGCTTAAAGCCCACGCAAGGGCTGGTCAGCACACGCGGTGTTGTACCCCTGGCGTTTTCGCTGGATCACGTGGGGCCCATGGCGCGCCACGTCAACGATCTGGCCTTGATGCTGGAAGTGATCGCCGGGCCCGATGCGGCGGATCCGTTCAGCATGATGGCTGTGCGCGCGCCACAAGCGACGTTCCAGGTACCGTCAACACTGAAAGGCCTTCGCATTGGCCGTCTGCGCGATCTGGACGAGTTTGCAGCCGACCGCACTCATGCGGATGTGGCGCTCGGCTATGAAGCCGCCCTGGCGCAACTTGCTCATCTGGGTGCGGATATCGTCGATGTCACATTAGACGGCTACAAGCATAACGCGATCCGCCCCAAAGCCATGCTTGTGATCGAGGCAGACTTAGCGGTGGTCTATGCCAAAGCACTGGAAGAACAACCACTGGGGCACACGCAACTCTTCCGCGACGGCATCGCCTTTGGGCAGCAGCAAAGCGCCCCCAAGCTGGCCCAGGCGTTCGAGACCATTCGTAGCGTGAAGCCTATCGCCAATAAGTTGTTCGCAGCCGTCGATGCTTTTGTAACACCGACCACGCCCTGCCCGGCTTTCGACTTCAAAACCGCCATGCCCAAAACGCTGACGGCCTTTACGGCGTTTGCCAACTATATTGGCGCACCATCGGTGTCGGTGCCCATGGGGCTTACGCAAGACAAACTGCCCATGGGCCTGCAAATCACCACGGCCGCCGGTCACGATGCGACCGCGTTGAAAATTGCCGGCGCGTACGAAACAGCCGCCAACTGTCGCGCGAAACCAGCCGGATACTAAAACCGCAAACTGTTGCGTAGAAGAAGCGGCCCCGTATGATGCGGGGTCGCTTTTTTATGCGTGTATTTGGGAGGAATAAATGAGTTCAGCAGCACCGGCCGCCGGCCAATCGATCATGCAGCGCGATCACAAGGTTTACACCGGCATTATCTCGTACATCTCCCACAAACCCGAGCGCATGAACCAGGAGCGCGGCCGCGAGTTCTACACACTTGTTGTTCATGGCGACGGTTCACGCACCATTACAGTTCATACCGAAATCGATGATCGCCCCAGTGTGCATCGCGATGCCGTGTACTCGCTCGATAAAGACTGGATGCCCTTGGATTGCATGATGCGGCTGACCGTGGGCGACAAGTTCATGGGTACAGGCTGGATGAAGTTCTACGACACCTATGCCGAGTGCGAGACGTTTACCGCTACCGAAGGCCGCGTCTCGCAGCGCTATGAACTGAAAGCGCCCTTAAAGACGTTCCAGAACCATGCCATCGCCTGCGATAGCTGGCACTTCAAGCATTACGATATCAAGAAGGGCGGCATTCAGAGCATTGGGCAGATTTTGCTGTCCTCGCCCGACCATCGCGGCGCTACGGGGCCGTTGTTCTATGCCATCAACATGGCCTTAAATTACGTCGGCAAAGAAAAAGTAACTGTGGGTGCGGGCACATTCGATGCCTACCATTTCGAATTCCCCGGCAACAAGGAACTGCCGCAAGAGCACCCGCCCTACGACATCTACACCACCGCTGATGGCGAGTTTACGTTCTTAAAAGGCGGCGTGAAGGGCTACATGCAGACGTATTATGAACTGATCGAGTTCAAAGACGTCACGCCGCCGAAAGTTTAAGGATCGACAAATGGCCTTGCCCGATTACCTGCAACGCGACCACAAGATCATCCACGGCCGTATTGATTACACGTCCAACAAGCCTGATCGTCTGGGCAGCAACCGTGGCCGTGAAAAATTCACGGTCACCGTTCACAATGATGGCCGCCGATCATTGCTAGCACACACCGAGATTGACGACCGGCCCAGCGTGCTGCGCTTCGAGCAGTTGAACATGGACCCGCAGTGGCGCCCCACCGATGCGTTTGTGCGCATTACGGTGGGCGATCAGTTCCGGGGCTCGGGCTGGTTCAACTTCACCGACACGCATGTCGAGTGCGAAACCTTCACATCCGTCGAGGGGCGCATCAGCCAGAAGTTTGCCACCCAAGGCCGCGCGCCCATGTTCGGCGGTCACGCCATTGTGAACGACGGCTGGGTGACCAGCCTATTCGATCTTAAGGGCCCGAAAACGCAGCACTCGCCCAACTTTGTGGTGTCATCCACCGACCACCGCGGCGCAACGGGCCCTTATGTGGCGCCTGTCAGCATTTCCCTCACATTACTCGCCCGTGAAAAATTAACGGTAAAAGCCGGCACATTCGATTCGTTGCATTTCAGATTCGGCGACATGGCGGGGTTATCCTCCGAACACCCGGTGTATGAGGTCTGGGTCACGGACGACGGCAACTATACGTTCCTAAAAGGCGTCGTGGGCGGCTACATGATGACGGCCTACGAACTGGTTGAGTTGACCGACAGAATTTAGGGCTGCTTATGAAGTTTCTTCTCGCTGCACTGTGCTTCGCGCTTGGCTTCTCGACCGTTTCCCACGCTTTAGAAGTTACCGCCGGCGGAACCGGTGTGCGCAACACCAAGGGCGAGCAGAAATGGCTTTATTACCGCGACAAGGTCGAGGCTGCGTCAAATAACCAGATCAAGGTGAAGCTGCTGGTGTTCGGCGAATTGGGCGGCGAGGAAAACCTGGTCTCGGGCCTGCGCCGTGGCCGCGTCAACATCGCCAACTGGTCGGGCGCCGTAGCAACCACCATCGTGCCGGAACTGGCGATCCTTTACACGCCCTACCTGTTTGATGACTACGCTGAAGCCGACTTTGTGATGGATAACTTCCTGTTCCCCGCATACGCGAAGTTATTTGCCGCAAAGGACGTTCACTTTCTGTCTTGGGACGAGATCGGCTTCAGCGACGTGTGGGCGAAAACCCCCATTATCGAACCCGCTGATGCGAAAGGTAAGCGTTTCCGCATCGCTTCATCCGATGCGGCGCAACTGTTCGCAAAGTCTTTGAATGCTGACGTTATCCCCTTGGCGTTCACCGACATCGTATCATCCCTGCAAACTGGCCTGATCGAAGCCGGAGAAACGGGAGCAGTCATGTATCTGCGCACCGGCATTGCGACCGATGCCAAGCATCTCACATTGACCGATCACTCGTTCGCCACATCCGTTATCGTCATCCGTAAGAGCTGGTTGGAGAAGCTGCCGGAATCCGAGCGCAAAATCATGACAGAGTCATGGCTGCCGATGGCGCAATCGCGCCAGTGGACGCGCGAAGAAGTGGCTGGCGACCTGGCACGCGCGAAAGACATGGGCATCACCGTCCATACGACTACGCCGGAGCAAAAAGCCCGCTGGCGTGCCGCCACCGCCCCGGTGGCCAAGCAGCTGATCGACAAAGTGGGCGGCGATGCGCAAAAGATTTGGGACATCGCCCAAGAGGGCAAGAAAGCCTACGCCGCACAAAAGGCGAAATAGCGCATCATCGTCCGTGCCGATAATACTGTTCAGAACAATTCGGTTGTGCGTCTAACACCATATCGGTAGTGCTGCCTCATCTTTACACTTTGATGTGAAGGCCGAGGCCCGCATGATGCTTTCAACCGCTGCGACTGAATTTTCCGTACGTATGTTTCAAGCGCAGAAAACGTATAGCGTAGCCGCAGCCTGCCCGACCTATGCGGCCATTCTTGACGGCTGCATCGACGATGTTCGCAGCGGCGGCCCGATTTGTGACTTATTACAGGGTTGGGATGGTAAGACGGAAAGCGCGTTCGCTTTAAGACTACTCGGCGCGCTGCATCGCCTCGCTTTAGATGGCAAAGCGTCCGAGCTTGCAAGATTCTTCCTCACCACCGGCGGCGCGCAAAACCCTGATCATGTCTGGCCTGTGGCGCGCGAAGCTCTTATCCGTCATCGCGATTTTATGCTGCAGTATGCGACCAGTCCGCCGCAAACCAACGAGGCCGCGCGTTCGTCAGTGCTTTGGGGCGGTTTTCTAACCATCGCTTCGCAATTCAAGCATCCGATGCGGTTACGCGAGATTGGCGCCAGCGCCGGACTGAACCTGATGTGGGATCAATTCAGTGTGAGTAGCGGTTCATTTACTTGGGGACCGCCAAATGCCGCCTTAGCCCTGACCACGCGTTGGGAAGGGTCAGCGCCGGAACTTGCGCCCTTCACCATTTCCGACCGTGCCGCGTGTGATCGTGAGCCCATCGACATTCACAGCATTGATGGTCGCGCGCGTTTAGAGTCTTACATCTGGCCGGATCAACTGCACCGCATGGACCGCCTCCGCAAGGCGTGCGCCATTGCGCAACGCATACCATTTAGACTGGACCGCGCCGATGCCGCAGATTGGGTAACGCAAGAATTGCGCGTGCGACCGCAGGGGCAAACCACCGTGGTGTATCACTCGATTTTTCGCCAGTACTTGCCCGCCGATACTGACGCAAAACTTCAGTCCGCCATGGACGAAGCCGGCACCCGTGCCACGGACGACTCACCGCTCGCGTGGATGGCGATGGAAATTCCGAACGCCAATTCTTATCCCGACCTTACGCTGACGACATGGCCAGGTGGCGAAACTCGCAAGCTCGCGACCGCGCATCATCACGGTGATTGGATAAAGTGGTTTTAGTTCAGCGCCGTTTCCGACGGACCAGCGCCCGAAAACGCCGGCGTGGTTTGGCAACCGATGATGCGCTGCGCTTTTTCAAGGCCGCGTCATAGGCCTTCATGGCCCACTCTTTCAGGTCATCCGGGTTTTCCAGCACGTCATCGGGCACGCGCCAGTAAGACATGCTGATGGGCTTGTTTTTCCCATCGTAGACAAACGGCTGCGATTTACGCGCTTCATAGTCGGGACGGTTGACCTCATCGACTTTGAAGAACAGCTCGTCGCTTGCGATCAACCCGAACATCACGCCTGCCTTGTAAATGCCAAAGCCGCCAAACATGGCGCGGGCGGATACGCCGCCAAAAATGGCCAGTTGATCGACAACGTAATCCTTAAATGAGGTGTCAGCCATGGGATGCTTCAGGCCGTGAATTTCGGTTTGCGCTTTTCGGCGAAGGCCGCAAAGCCCTCTTTGAAATCATCGCCTTTGAAGGCATCGACAAACAACTGGCGCGTGGCCGGGGTATCATCGGGCGCGCCATCCAAGATCATCTGCACGATCTGCTTCGTGCCGCGCGCCGAGAACTGTGACGCCGCGCAGATCTGCGCTGCATACTCGGCCACCACTGCGTCCAGATCGCCGGGGGCGACGAGGCGATCAATCAAACCGATGCGGTAAGCTTCTTCCGCATCCAGAATGCGGCCCGTGTAGAGAATGTCTTTAGCTTTGGCCGGGCCCACCGCATCAATCAGGCGTGAGGTATCGGCCAGCGTATAGATCAGGCCCAGTTTGCCGGGCGTGATGCCCAGCTTGGCCGTCGTATCGGCAAAGCGTAAGTCGCAGCACAGTGCGACGCCGCACCCGCCGCCCACACACGCGCCCCGGATTTTCGCAATCGTCGGCTTGGCATTGCGATGAAGGCGCTTTTGCGAACGATATGTAATGTCTGCTGTAACCTCAGCCGCCTTGGGGTCGGTGAAAGTTTGACGAAACTCGTCGATGTCGGCCCCCGCCGCGAAGGCCTGGCCCTCGCCGGTGACGACAATCACCTTCACGGCCGGATCAGCATCGGCTGCGTCCACCAGCTCCATCAGCCGCAGCCACATGGCTTGCGACAGCGCATTGCGCTTGTCGGGGCGGTTCAAGTGGATGGTGGCCACCGCACCATCAACATCCATATACACGGCAGATTGGGAACTCATACGCAGGCTTTCATTCGACCAATTTTCTCAAACTTGCGCTTTCTCAAATAAAGCGGCCCCGTTTTCTGCCGCCATGCCCCCGTTGGCAAGCCGAAATTTGGCCGCCGGCTTAATTCCGCGACCACGCCTCGGCATCACGCACCGCTGTACGGTAATGCGGCAGGCACAACGCCAGCAAAACCGCCGCCAGAAGGCCTGCCACCCCCGCCGTGATAGAGAGTGCGTATTTTAAGGCGTCGTCCGCGCCGAACCCATACTGGGTAATGCTCGCGACAATCGTCGGGCCAAGGCCAATCCCGGTCAGGTTCACCACGAACAAATACAGCGCCGACACTTGCGCGCGCATCTGATTGGGTGTGATTTCCTGAAGTGCGGCCGCTGCCGCACCGAAAGGCAGGCTGGAGAAAAACACAAATGCCGCATAAAGGCCAAGGGCAGCGAATGGTGTGGGCATCAACGGGGCCGCGACCCCTAATGGTAACAGCGCCACGCCCGAAATAATGCCGACACGGACATTGGCGTCGGAAAGCCCGCGTTTTTTCAGTCGTTCGGCCAGAAGCCCACCCAACGGCAAACCCAACGTACCGCAGACCATCACCGCCGAGCCGAACCAGGGGCCAATCTCGGCCGGGGCCCAACCAAACGTTCGCGCAAAGAACGACGGTATCCAGGCCGCGCTGCCGCTCCACAGCATCGTCAGCATGGAAAATCCCAGAAAATGGAACCCATAAACGC